>JAPOYQ010000900.1 GCA_026706505.1 Gemmatimonadota bacterium | reverse complement strand
CACGGGTTATCCGGCTCCCGTTCCAAGATCGCGTCGGCTTGCTCTTGGATCTCTCGACGCCCGTACCACTGACCTTCTAGCTGACGCGCGTAGAGTGCACGCAGTTCGGCGTCCTCCGGTGCGCGGCTCAACCATTCCCGGGCGAATACAGCTCCCGCCTCGAACGTCCACAACCGATTGTGCGCGCGCAGTTGTGCTTTCGCCGCTTCCAGCTCTTGGGGCGAGTAGTGTTGCTCGGCTTCGCTCGCGGTGCAGATGCAGACGCTCAACATCAATCCGATGAGACTGCCGATCAAAGACTTCATAGGGCAAACACCGTTAGAAAGGGTTTTGAGGCGGCTCTTCCCGGAGGCGATGCGTGCGTAGGCTGGACAGACACGGAAACGCTAGTGGTTTGAGGCCGTGCTGTTCAAACATAAGGAAACGGGATTTTGCGGCAGACGTTTCATTAATTTTTAGAAGCTATCTGAAAACTCAATGCGGAAGATGGCTTGGGTGATTTCGTCGCTGGTCATGTAGAGGTGTCCGGCCTCGTCGGTAGTCAGCCCAACCGGCTTACCCCATGCGTTACTGAAATGAAAAGAGAAAAAACCGAATAACCCAGCCAATCCGGCATCCTCGTTATCCTCGTCGGAATCGAGCCGGAAGCCGGTGAGAAAGTCGGCGACGCGGGCGTTGGAGCCATCTGGATCGGCAAAGAGCGCCATGACCTTGTAGCCGGGATCGTTGCCCAAAGCTCCGGCGCGGCAGGCGACAAACGCGGCGTGTTTGTACTGGGGCGGGAACTGGTCGTGCGTGTAGAAGTGCAGCGCCATGGGTGCCAAGTGGGCGGGGATGAGGACGGCTGGAGTATCCATGTTGGCAACTAACAGCGAATCGGCAGCAGTCAGCGGCAAGATGGACCTTCCGTAGGAGGAGAAATCGGTCCAGACTTTGTCCCCGTACGCCAACGGCCAGCCATAGAAGCCACCGTCGCGCAGGGGGGTGATCCACTCCGGCGGTCGATCTGGGCCTTCGCGGTCGTGCCCGGTGTTGGCAGCCCACAGCTCGCCGGTGGTCGGGTGCAAGGCGAGGCCGATGGCATTGCGCAGCCCAGCGGCAAAAATCCGTCGGCCCGTGCCATCGGTGTTTATTTGCATGACGGTGGACCGCTCCGGGTCGTCTTCGCGGCAGACGTCGCAACCTGAGCCAATGTGGAAGTAGAGCTTGTCGTTGGACTCGTCGAAGACCAGCGTATGCGTCACGTGCTCAACGGGACGACCCATAAAACCGGGCACCTCGGCGAAGACGGCGCGCTCCTCGTAAAAGCCGTCCGCGTCTTGGTCTTCGAGGCGATAGATCGCATCGTCATCGGCGACAAAGAGCGCTCCTTGGTAGAAGGCGATGCCGTGGGGCCAGTTAAGGTCGTCGGCAGCTTTGTACACGGTGTCGGCGCGGCCATCGCCGTCTTTGTCGGGCAGGGCTAACACCGTGCTTTGGCGGCCGGGGACCGGGTTCCATGTACTCTGAGGCTTCATGTTGGCCACGTGTAGGACGCCTTGGTCGTCCCATGCCATAAAGCGGGCTTTATCTACTTGGTCGGAGAAGAGTTTGACCTTAAAGCCGGGCGGGAGGTTGAGCGTGCGGTCGGGGAGACCTTCGACCGGTACCGGTTCAAGGTGGAGGTCGATCTTGGGCGTTAAGCGGACCGGGCTGGGAGCGTCCTCGCCGCGGAGCGTAGCGAGATACTCGTCGAACCCTTCGCGCGAGCCGTGTCGGCGCTCGTACAGCGCGGCTAAGGCCGCTTGGCAGGGGTTGGGGCCCCAGCTTCGGACTTCGAGGCCGGCGCGATAGGCGTCCGCGGCCTTGTCGAGCCAAGTGTCGGCTGTCTCGGCTGCATCCCGAGCCTCGGCCTCGGTCGCTATGTGCTCGAACATCTGGCCTAAGTGATAGTGCGCACGGGTGTTTCTCTGCGAAAACTTCAGTGCCCGCTCGATCTCGTTGCGGCCTTCCTCGATATGACCCGCTTTGTAGAGAGCCCATCCGAGGGCGTCGTAGATGAGGCCCAAGTAGAAGTTCATCCGACCCTCCCCCCGAGTATCCTCTTCGGCTCTATCGAGCATGGCTTGTATGACGCCCTGAGCGAGTTCGGCCGCCTCCTCGGCGTAGGGCGTGCGATCAGTCATCAAGATAAGGGCACCGTACGTTACGTACGGGTTGGGCTGTCGTCCGTACCGGACCAAGCCGCGCACCGCCTCGGCGAGTTCTTCGGCCGGAATCGGCTTCATGGCGCTTAGGGAACCAAGAAGCGCTCGGTACGGCCCCTCGCGAAAGCTATCGTCGTAGAGGGGTTTTTCGAGGAACCGATAGGCCGCGTCGCAGATGAGGCGAAGCCGATTTTGGTACTCGGGCGCGTCCCTGCGGACGATGCGCTCCAACTCGGACTGTAAGCGTTGGTACTCCCGTCGGAACTTCTCTTGGTGAACCCGCGACGCATGCCAACTCGCGGGAGCCTGCGCCATCAGCTTCGCCTCGAGCGCCGCGGCCTGCTCTTCGTCCTCGAGTACGTTCCTATAAGCCATGGTGAGTAGGGCGAGACCGCGTATGGTTTCCGGCACGGCCTGCCGATAGGCGGCGATGCTGGCCTCAATGGCGGGACGTCGCTCGTCGGCGGGGAGCTGATCCGTCTCGTTGAGAATTTGCCAATGCAAGTAGCGCACATCCGCGGAGCTTGGGGAGAGACGAATGGCCTCTTTGATCAGCGGGAGTGCTTCCTGCGGCTTGTCGGATCGGTGTAGTTGTTGCGCGGCGCTAAGGTAGCCGCTGACGTGATCGGGCCAACGCGTTCGCAGTGCGGCCAGAGTAGCGAGGCTTGTGTCCGCATAGGCGGGATTATTCAGCGAGTACTGTGCCCGGTACTCGAGTTCCGCGCGGGCATGGAGGATTTCGGGATGCTGGAGCGTCGCCGCATCTAGGGAGTCCAGAAATGCCATTCCCGCTTCCGTGTTTCTGAACCGAAGCGCCTGAAGGTACGTCGCAGCGAACTCCGGCCGGGGCAGCAGCCTCCAAGCGCGCAAGCTAGACTCGGCCGCCTCGTCGAAATGCTGCCAGTCCGTCAGAAAAGCGAGTGCTTGCGCGTAGAGCCCCCACGGGTTGTCCGGCTCCCGTTCCAAGATCGCGTCGGCTTGCTCTTGGATCTCTCGGCGCCCGTCCAACTGCCCTTCTAGCTGACGCGCGTAGAGTGCCCCCAGGTCGGCCTCCTCTGGTCCGCGCCTCGTCCACAACCGATTATGGTCGCGCAGCTTGGCTTTCGCCGCTTCTAGCTCTTGGGGCGAGTAGTGTTGCTCGGTTTCGCTCGCGGTGCAGACGCAGACGCTCAACATCAATCCGATGAGACTGCCAGTCAAAGACTTCATAGGGCAAATACCTTTAGAAAGGGTTTTGAGACGGCTTTTCCTAGAGACGATGCGTGAGTAGGCTGGACAGACACGGGAGTTCCGGTGGTTTGAGGTCTGGCTGTTCAAACATAAGGAAACAGGATTTTTTTGTTCAAACTCGCAAAAGGGTTGCGGCGGACGGCATTGGGCCAATCCGTCCGCCGCTTTTGCCCGACCGGGCCGAAGGCCACCACTCCTCCGGCCCGGGTTGCAACGGACGGGATTAGGTCAATCCGGCCGGTCCGTCGCTTTTGCGTTTGCCGTTCGTTGCTGGTTATCAGGGCCCGCGAATCGATAGTGTGTCTGTTTGAAAGTTGGCGTGAAAGCGCAATAAAAGGGCCGGTTATATGGCCGAGAATAGGAAAGGATTCGGCCGTTTGGAGGTGTAGAAGACTTCGACAAAGCGCCACATCGTCCGGTCTGGATCCCATACCAGCCGACAGAAGAAAGGAGTGCATGTCGGCCCTTCCGAGCCGGCGAATTCCGCCGGCTCTTCAGTGACAAACGCGATGTCAGTGAAAACTCGCTTCTCACCGGCTCGCAGCGCTGCTTCAACCTCTTTTTGCAATTTGAATCTGCTCTTGACAGCGTTCCTCGGGTACGACTCATAGCGCTCGTACTGGCCCTACATCTCGAACACCTTGAGCGTGCTGTGGCGAAAGAAGGCGTTGCCAAAGCAGTATTCATAGCCTTGGTGGTCAAGTATGGCTCGGTGCATGGCCCGGAAGAGGTCAAAGGGCGTGTCGCCTTGGGGGATGTCCCAACTCTCCAAGGTCTCTTGCATGTGCTGCAAGGCCCTAGGGTTGTTGACGCCCTCGCGCAGGTAAAACTGGGCGGCGAGGCTGTCGTTGCCCGAGGCGGAAAAGGCCACGAGAAAGTCGTAGAGCCAGTCGCGTAGGTCGGCTTCTTGCTCGGAGGTGATGGGGACGCCCGTCGCGACGGGGATGGCCGTGATGGTCTGCCACAACTTGGGACCGGCCTTGACCTTGACCTTCTTCGCGGTCTGGACATAGTCGAGCAAGCCTTGGAGCTTGTCGAGGCGGGGCTCAAAGCCGCCGTGGGGATACTTGGTCTCGACGGCCGCGGCGCTGGAGACGGTGAGAAGCGCGATAGATAGGATGCGAATGGCTAAGCGTTGCATGATGCCCTCCTTGTGGAAGAGTGCGGGTTGCTGCTTCAGTAAGGACTACCGCAACTATCGTGCCAAAGGAGTGCTCAGCAGTCGCCAATCGCGCCGATTACTCTATTTTTTCTATTTAAATCCTTGTTAAATAATACGTTATAAAAAGTAAGATAATTTTTATCTGTCTCTCAAACGCTGGCAGTATCTGCCGTTTTGATGATCTTTCTATATGTACGCGAGCGGACAGCAGGTGTACGCCAGCGGACACCAAGGCCCGGCCTCATTGCGGCACCTCGGTCTCCACGCCGGGAGGGGTCGGAACCCTTGACAAAGCGCGATGGTATCATTTTGATATCAGTATGAAATCACTACATATAAGAGACGTGGATCCCAACACTCTGGCGGCCCTGAAACGGCTAGCCAAGAGTCACCGTCGCTCGCTCCAGGGAGAGCTGCATACAATACTGGAGCGGGCCGCTCGCACCGCACCGCCTGAGCAGCCAGAGGCGATGTCGTGGGTCACAGTGGAGACCGGCCGAGCCACATCGACATGGTCTCGAAACGAGATCTACGATGACGACGGCAGGTGAGATCCTGTTCGCCGACACCAACGTGTTTCTGTCGGCCACAGATCGTTCTCGCAAGCATCACGCCGAGGCTCGGGAACTATTGCAAGCGGCAGGAGAAGGCAAAGCGATTCTGGCACTCAGCGGTCAGATAATCCGCGAATACCTCGTGGTCGCCACGCGTCCTGTCGAAGTCAACGGTCTCGGTTTGGCTGTGGAAGATGCGTTGAAGAACATCGATGTCTTCACCCGTCCGCCCTTCCTGTTCTGCGAGGAGTCAGAGAGGGTGTCCCGCCGCCTGCGGGATCTCGTACAGACGCATCGCCTGACGGGCAAGCGCGTCCACGACGGCAACATCGTGGCGACCATGCTCGCGGAGGGAATCGATCGTCTGATTACCGAGAATGCAGGGGACTTTGCCTCCTTCAAAGAGATCGAAGCCATCGGTTTAGAGGCCGCGAGTCCTTGAACTGACCCCTGCTGCCGCCCTCGTAATAACTAGCACTTCAGGGCACTAAGGACTCTCCTCGGTACCACGCAGCGCCTCGACGCGCCATGCGAACTCTTCCTCCAGATGGGGGTAGCTCCCTCCTACCTCGACAAACTGGACATAGCCGTCGCCATCGACGAACCACGTCCTAGGCACGCCATAGATACTGGCCTTTTGCATGTACCCGTCGTCCATCAAGACAGTGAAATCGTATTCGTTCTTCGCCATGAACCTGTCAACCACATCGCGCGACTTGTCGTTGCTGATGGAGATCACTTCTACTTCGGGATCGTCGAGATAGTGCGCGTGGAACTTCTGATACTCAGGTAGCTCTACGATGCAGGGGCCACACCAGGTCCCCCAAAAGTGAAGAACGGCGATCTTGCCATCGAGATCGGCGGAATCAACCTGTTCTCCGTCGAGCTTGGCGAGGGAGAACGGTTCGTAGGTACGGACCGTATCGAGCCGTGATTCCAGAATCCGCTGGCGTCTTTGGAGCCGTTCCCGTTCGATAAACGCGGTGAGATACTCGTCGAGCCCTTCGCGCGAGCCGTGCCGGCGTTCGTACAGTGCTTCTAGCGCCTCCTGGCAGGGATGTTGGCCCCAGCTTAGGGCATCAAGGCCAGCAATGTAGGACTCCTCTGCCTTGTCGAGCCAGTTGTGGGCTGCCTCGACTGCATCCCGAGCCTCGGCTTCGGTCGCCATGTGCTCGAACACTTGGCCTAGGTGGTAGAGAGCACTGGTATTTGTCCCCGAGAGCTCCAGTGCCCGCTCAAGCTCGTTGCGACCTTCTTGGATACGACCCGCTTTGTAACTAGCCCACCCGATGGCGTCGTAGACATCGGTCAAGTAGTAGTTTAGGCGACTCTCCTCCCACCCGTCCTCCTCGGCCTTATCGAGTATGGCTTGTATGCCACCCCGAGCGATTTCGGCCGCCTCCTCGGCGTATGGCGTATGGTTGGCCATCGAGATAGGAGCAATGGAATATTTGAAGTGCGGGTTGAGCTGCTCGCACTGGACCATCTCGCGAACTGCATTGGCGAGTTCCTCGGCCGGAATCGGCTTCATGGCTTCGAGGGCCTCGAAGAGATTTCGGTACGCCCGTTCGCGGCCGCCGAAGCTGTCGTTGTAGAGGGGCTTCTCTAAGAACCGATAGGCTGAATCGCGGACGAGGCGAAGCTGGTCTTGGTATTTCTGTGAGTCCTCGCCATGCTCGCGCTCGATGCGGTCACGTTCGGACTCTAACTCGGACTCTATTCGTTCATATTCTTGCTGGTAGGCCCACGACGCCTGTCTGCTCTCGGGAGCTAGCGCCACCAGCTTCGCTTCAAACTCTGCCGCCTTCTCTTCGTTCTCTAGGAATTCGCTATAGACCGTGGCGAGCATGGTTAGGCCGTGTAAGGCCTCCGGCACGGCCTGCCGGTACTCGGCGATGCCGGCCTCAATGGCAGGGCGTCGCTCCTCGGCGGGGAGTATATCCGTCTTGTTAAGGATCCACCAGTGCCAGTAGCGCACATCCGCGGAGCCCGGCGCGAGGCGCACCGCCGTTTCGATCAGAGTGAGCGCCTCCTGCGGCTTCTTTAGGTATAGATATTCCGCGGCGCGCCGGTAGCCGCTGACGTGGTTGGGCCAACGTTCTCGCAGCAGGGCCAAGGTAGCAAGGCTGGTGTCCACATAGGCGGGATCTTCTCGCGCGCGACGTACCTCAAACTGCGCGCGGGCATGGAAGACTTCGGGATGCTGGAGTGTTTCCGCATCTAGCAAGTCCAGAAATGCCAGCCCCTCTTCCACGCTTTTAGACTTAAGTGCCTGAAGATGCGTCGCGGCGAACTCCGGATGGGGCAGCAGCTTCCAAGCGCGCAGACTGGGCTCGACCGCCTCGGAATAGTTCCAGTCTGCCAGAAGCGCGAGCGCCTGCGCGTAGAATCCCCACGGATTATCTGGATCTCGTTCCAAGATCGCGTCGGCTTGCTCTTGGATCTCTTTAGGTCCGTAGATCTGCCCGTGCAATTGACGCGCGTAGAGCGCTCGCAACTCGGCGTCTTCAGGCGCGCGGTTCAACCATTCCTGGGCGAGTATGGCTCCCGCCTCGAACGTCCATAGTCGATTGTGTTCGCGCAGTTTCGCTTTTGCCGCTTCTAGTTCTTGGGGCGAGTAGTGCTGCTCGGTCCCGTAGCTAGCACAAACGGCGAGAACGGCTAAGGAGCCAACGATCAAACGAATTGGAACTCGATACGACATGGGGTCCCTCCCAGTAACGTGTGCGAAATTACCGACCCTCCCCTTCAATCGCCTAGAAAGCACTACCATTCCAGAATCAGACGTATTTGATCAAACCCAGTTCCCAATCCCATCGTCAATCTACCAAACCTCAGAGACGCAGCCACGCCTCAGGCTAGTCCAGCCAGTCAAGGTGCAGACGCCTACTCCCAGCATGACAGAGCATTTATGTTGTGCTGATGAGGAGATATATGCACGTTCCGTGCCAAAAAGTTGGCCGCCGATAAAAAATCCTTTAGGGGGAGAGCTGCATATCCCACTTCCTGACTTCCGACCGAAGGAGTTAATGGGTGGGAAGCCCGTCGCTGTCGCCGATCAAGTACTTCAGTCGGGCCTGGCTCGGCGTTTCTCCCTCCTGACTGAGCCAAGCTAGCTGGCAGTCGCGGTCGATGAGGACGGACTGGGGCCAACTCCAGATGCCGTAGCGTTGCGCGCTCGCGCCGGCGTCCACTGCGATGGGCAACGTGTAGCCTTGTTCGGCGATGAAGGTATCCAAATCGTCGGCCCCTTGGGAGTTGTGAATGGCGATGACGACTAGGCCCTGGTCTTTGTGTTTTTTGTATAACTCGTCATAGTGGGCGAGTTGCTCGATGGATTCGGGCGACCAAGTGGCCCAAAAATGCAGCAGTA
>JAPOYQ010000445.1 GCA_026706505.1 Gemmatimonadota bacterium | reverse complement strand
CTACCCCACTTTTGATCTCGCCTTCTACACGGCCGATATGTGCATCAAGGCCATGCAGAATACCGCCCAAAAAGCCGCTTATTTAGAAGCCGTCAATGTATTCTGGAATAGCTATTTTCAGAGTGCGAGCTACAAGAAAGCCGAGGAAGTTAAACACCAAGCCGTACGCGACCTCGGCTGCCTGCTGTTGAGCGCGACCGACGGCCGCCAGCCAGTCGCACTCGACGACGAGCGCATCGTCGGCCTCTCGCGGCGCATCGCCCAGAGCCTGATTTTAACGGGGTTGGGGCGCATCGAGGAAGTCACCGAGTTCGTCAACCGGACCCTGATCGACGGCTAATCCGCTGCAAATCACCGCTGCTGGAGCGGATGTGCGCCGCCATCGCCTGCCGCGCGGCCTCTGCATCCCGCCGCTGCAATGCTTCCAAAATCTGGCGGTGTTCCGCCAGCGACAGTTCGGCCCGAGGGCCAGCCAGCGACGGCTCTGCCAAACTTTCCTTGATCCATTCTTGGAGATAGTTGCGCGTGGTTTCGAGCAAGCTGTAGAGAATGGAATTGTGCGTGGCCCGGGCGATAAGTAGGTGGAACTGCAAATCGCTGGCGAGAAAGCGCCCCTCGTCGGCCAGTCCCCTAGCCATGCCGGCCAGTGCATCGGCAATGGCCGCCAAATCCTCGGCGGTAGCCCGCTCGGCCGCCAAATAGGCGTTTTGCGACTCGAGCATCATCCGCGTCTCGCTCAGGTCTTGGAGTTTCTTGCCGTCGAGCAAAAACCCCCATTGCAACGCCCGCTCCACGTATTGGCCCTTGTCGCAGACAAAGGTGCCCTCGCCCACGCGACCGTCGAGCAGGCCCATCATGGACAACGAGCGCAGGGCTTCGCGCAGAGAAGAGCGCCCAACCTGAAAGCGCTTGCACAGCTCCCGCTCCGGCGGCAGCCTGTCGCCGGGCTTGAGGACGTTGCGCTCGATTAAGTCGGTTATCTGCGCGATAATCTCGTCGCTTACGGACGTGCGCTGCACCGGGCGCATGGCCGCGGCTGCGGCTTTCTTAGCAGAGTGAGCCAAAGTATTCAATCGCAGATCGCGGAAAAAAAATTTGCCGATGGTCTGACCATTAGCTATTTTGTCTAACAAATTAACTTAGCGCTTTGCTGTCAAGAGGAAATGCAGATGACACAGACTTTGGACCTTGGCTTGCGCGTCGAATTGGTCTCCATGGATCCCCACTTCGACGACATTTCCATTGCGCTCTACTCCCCGGACGACTCTGGCTCTCCCTGCTACCAAGTCCACACCTACAGCCGTCTCCCCGGGGCGGCCGAGCGCGTCGCCGGAGTCACCCGCGCCATGCAGGTACTCGGAGGCATGGAGCAAACCAGCGACGGTCTGCTCCGCTTCCCCTGCGGCCACGCGCACCTGCTCGCGGTCAAACGGCTCTTCCTAGAGGCTTGCAAGCTGCCGCCGGATCAGCCCATAGAGCCGCGCCCGCTGCACATTTTTGACAAAAAGGCCAACACCACCATCGCCGTCGCCAGCCTCGGACAGGGCTTGTACGAAGTCCGCGCCACCGAACAGGCTCCCGGTGTGGAACGCCGCGTCACCACTATCGCCCGCGGCCTAATCCGCCTCGGTGAGATGGACGAGGTCGCCGACCAACCCAACCAAGCTCGCTTCGGCTGCGGCCACTCCCACGACGCCCTAATCGGCCTGTTGCTCGTCCGCGCCCCCAACGTCCGCGCCGCCGTGCGCGAGGCCGAAGCCATGGCCAACCGCGGCGTACTTTCAGCCCCTAGCGCCCAGGAATAAAGGAGTCTATCATGCCTTCTTCGATGACCAGTCGCGAGCGCGTCCTCGCCGCCCTCGCCCGCCAGCCTGTGGATCGCACCCCGCTCTGTAATCCAACCTCGTTGGCCACCGTCGAATTGATGGACCTCGTCGATGCCCCCTTCCCCGCGGCCAACCGCGAGCCCGAACTCATGGCGCGGCTAGCCGCCACTGGCTACACCGAGTTGGGCTTTGACACCATCATGCCGGTCTTCACCATCATCCAAGAGTCCTCGGCCCTCGGATGCAAAATCCAGTGGGAGCAAAAGGACAACTGGCCGACCGTCCGCATGAGCGAGCCAATCTGGCACGAGCCAGACGACATCAAAATCCCCGCCGACCTCTGCACCCACCCCGACACGGCCTGCGTCACCGAGGCGATCAAGATCCTACGCAAGGAATACGGCGACGAAGTTGCCATCGTCGGCAAGACCATGGGGCCTTGGTCGCTGGGATACCACTGCTTTGGGGTTGAGCCTTTTCTGCTGCTGTCGCTCGACGATCCCGGCAAAACCAAGCTCTGCCTCGACCGCATGAAGGAGATCACTATTGAATTTGGGCAGGCGCAGATCGAGGCCGGTGCAGACGCTCTAACCCTACCCGATCACGCCACCGGCGACCTCGTCAGCGGCGAGTACTACGAGCGCTACCTGCGCGATCTGCACATCGAGTTTGCCGAGCGGCTGTCCGTGCCCATCATCCTCCACATCTGCGGCCGCACGGTTGACCGCATGGAATACATCGCCCAGACCGGCATGGCGGCCTTCCACTACGACTCCAAGAACACACCCGAGGAATCCACCCAAATCGTGCGCGACCGCATCTCATTAGTAGGCAATATCAACAACCCCGAAACCCTCTTTGCCAAGGGGCCGGAAGTCGTCGGCGCCGAAGTCGTGCGCAATCTCGAAGCCGGCGTCCAGCTGATTGGCCCGGAGTGCGCCATCCCCTTGCAGACCTCCATCGAAAACCTCAAGGCCATCCCCCGCACGGTGCACGAGTGGCACCGGGACCAAGCGCGCAACTAAAAGAAGAGACCCTATGGCAGACATCACCGACATCGCCAACGAATTTATCCGCGACGAGATCGAAGAGTTCATCGAGCGCGACGAAGAGCGCGAGCGCATCATTGGCATCTTTGCCCAAGCCAGCGAGCAGATGCAGAACATCGCCGCGGCTCTCATCGACGGCGACCACCTAACGGTCGACGAGCTGACCGGCCAAGCCCTTGCCGCGGGCGTGGAGGCCCTCGAAGTCATGGACGACGGGCTAATCGCCGGCATGGCCATCGTCGGCATCAAATTCCGCGAAAACTTCATCTTCGTCCCCGAAGTGCTAGCCTGCGCCCGCGCCATGAAGGCCGGCATGACCCACATCGAGCCTATCCTCTCGGCCTCGGGCGTCGATCCCATCGGCATTGTGATCATGGGCACGGTCAAGGGCGACCTCCACGACATCGGCAAAAACTTGTGTATTATGATGCTGCGCGGGGCCGGTTTCGTCGTCCACGATCTCGGCGTGGATACCTCCGAAGACGATTTTATCGACGCCGTCGAAGAGCACGAAGCTCCCCTCTTGGGCATGTCGGCCCTGTTGACCACCACCATGCCCAACATGGGCAAGACCATCGAGGCCTTCATCGACGCCGACTTGCGCGACGACGTCAAAATCATGGTCGGCGGTGCGCCTGTGACCCAAGAATTTGCCGACGACATGGGCGCCGACGGCTACGGCAAGGACGCCCTCGCCTGCGTGGCCTTGGCCAAGGACTTGCTAAATGAGCAGTGAAACGCTCCAGAGACCATGATCAAAACGTTCGCCGATGGAGAAACCCAAAAGATCTATACAGAAGGACAATCGAGACGTTTACCGCCCGATCTGATTCAAAGAGCCATAAGGCGATTAGAGTACATTGATCTTGCTCAGTCCTTGAACGACTTGCGCGTACCGCTCAGCAATCGTCTACATTCCTTGAAGGGGAATCGCCAAGGCCAATACTCCATATCTATTAACGATCAGTGGCGTATCTGCTTTCGCTTTGTCAACGGTGACGCCTACGATGTGGAGATCACAGATTATCATTAAAGAGGTGCTGTAATGGCTATCGCGAATGATCAGAAACGCACTATCCCCCCCACGCATCCTGGGGCGATGCTAAGAGAAGATTTTCTTCCCGACTACGCATTGACGGCGGACTCTCTGGCCAATGAGTTGGGCGAATCTCGACAGACCATCCGTGAACTCTTGCAAGAGCAGTGCGCTGTTTCGTCCATCATGGCCTTGAAATTATCCCGTTTATTCAGGAACTCTCCTGAATTTTGGCTAAAGGCCCAACACGCCAGAGATCTTTGGGAGTTGGAGCAGCAATATCGAGACGAATTGGCTCAAATCGAGCCATTGCCACTGTACACTTCTGAGTGATAACGACGCCTTCGTCCATGACCCAAATCGACCCCCAAGAGTACCAAAAGAGTCTCGACCGCCTATCGGGCATCCTCGCGGGCATCGCCACCCATGCCGACGTGCAGGCGACCTTCCGCTGCCCGTACAAGAACCGCTTCGACCAATGCACCGCCCACTTCGGCTGCCGCAACCAGCGCAAGCCAAAAGAGCCGGACGGGCTGCTCCAGTGCGGCAGCGACGACCAACTCGACTACCGCTCGGCTTGGGAGACGGACCAACGCCCGGCCACACCCGGCCGCGGACAAATCCACTGCGACGGCACCTCCTACCCGCTGTCCACCGGCGGCACCCTCTTCGACTACGCGGATCAACTCGGTGCCCGCGTGCCCACCTCCTGCGGGCGCACTGGTCACTGCCACGAGTGCATCGTCGAAGTCACAAGCGGCACGCAAGCCCTCAATGCACCCACGCCGGCCGAGGACTTCCTCGGCGGTGAGTTCCGGCTCGCCTGCCAAGCCAAAGTCGAAGACGCCGATGTCGATATCGAGTTCGCACCGCTTTTTCGCACGCCCCGCATACTGACCCAGACCGTCGATCGACCCGCTGAGATCGATCCAGTAGTCCAGCGGCACGGACAAGCCATCTACTACGGCGACGAAGAAATAGACCAATACCGCGACCACCTCTACGGCCTAGCCATCGACTTGGGCACCACCACCATCGTCCTCGACTTAGTCGATCTGGAGACGGGCGAGAGCGTGCATTTGAGCGCGTTTGAAAACCCGCAGCGCTTTGGCGGCAGCGACATCATGCACCGCATCTCCTACGACGGGCAACACCCCGGCGAGCTGCGCCAAGCCTTGGTCAAGGCGCTCAACCACGAGATCGCAGACCTCTGCCGGCGCGGCGGCTTTGTGCGGCAGGAGATTTACGAGATCGTGGTCGCTGGCAACTCGACGATGCGCGACATCCTCTTCCGCCTCGACGTGCAGAGCATCGGCCAAAAGCCCTACAAATCGAGCATTGAGCACGAATACCTAAGCGGCGAACGCACCGCGACCAGCCTAGTCGAAAAGACCCGCCGCCTCGGCCTGAAGGCCAATCCCAAGGCGCGCGCGTACTCGCTGCCGCTGATCGCCAGCCACGTCGGCGCGGATGTAGCCGCCGACTTAGTCGCCGTCGATATGGACCTTGCCAGCGAGAGCGCGATGCTGGTCGATGTGGGCACCAATACCGAAGTCGTCGTCGCACATCAAGGGCGCCTCGTCGCGGCCTCTTGCCCGGCCGGCCCGGCCTTTGAGGGCGGCGGCATCACCTATGGTATGCCCGGCTGCGACGGAGCCATTGAATCCATCCGCTGGGACGGCACGCGCTGGCAGTGGGAAACCATCGGCGACATCACACCAGCGGGACTGTGTGGCTCCGGTCTAATCGACCTCCTCGCCGAATTGAGTCGTCACGATTTAATGACTCCCAAAGGCGTCTTCGCCGACAAAAAGCGCTTGTTTGAGCTAGTCCCCGAGCGCGGCATCACCTTCTCCCGTCTCGACGCCTCCAACCTCGCCCAAGCCAAAGCCGCCAATTTCTGCGGCCAGTACATCGTCTTGCGGACCTTGGGCTTAAATCCAGGCGACGTGCAACAGCTCTATCTCGCCGGCGGCTTTGCCAACTACGTTGATGTCCAAGCCGCCATCGACATCGGCTTTTTGGCCCCCGTGCCCACAGCGCGCATCGCCAAGGTGGGCAATGCCGCTGCTCAAGGTGCGCGCGAAGTGCTTCTCTCCGCTGGCAAACGCGCCCGCATCGAAGCACTGGCCAAGCGCATTGAGCACGTCGAACTGGAGACGACCCCCGACTTTTTTGAACTCTTCGTCGAGGGCTGCCAATTCAAACCTATGCCCCGCAAACTGACCGCTGCCTCTGTCTGATCAGGCCATGCAGGAAACCACCACTCTGCGCCATCTGCTAGAAGAGACCGACCGCTTTATCACCTGCGTCGAATTGGTCACGTCCCGAGGTACCCTAGCCGACCGCGGCGGCAAGCGGGTGCTGGACATGGCCCAGGCCCTAGCCGCCGACCCGCGCTTTGACGCCCTCTCGATTACCGACAACCCCGGCGGCAATCCCATGATCACTGCGGACGCGCTGGGAACTCCGCTCAAAGAGGGTGGCCAAGAAGTCATCATCCACCTCTCCTGCAAGGATTTCAACCGCAACGGGCTGATGGGCCAAGCCTGGAAGCTAGCCAATGGCGGCTTCGACAACATTCTCACCTTGTCGGGCGATTATCCCATCACCGGGTACCAAGGCCAGTCCAGCGGAGTGTTCGACATCGATTCAGTCGGCCTGTTGCAATTGCTCGCCGACATGAACGAGGGGCGCTTTGAGGACGCCTCGCCGGGCCGCAAACCGCGTCCGTTAAAACCCACCCGCTTTTTTCTCGGCGCTGTAGTCAACAACCACAAGCGGCTCGAAGCCGAGGTCATGCCGCAGTATTTCAAGCTGGCCAAAAAGATCCGCACCGGTGCCCGCTTCATCATCAACCAAATCGGTTACGACGCCCGCAAGCAGGACGAACTGCTCAAGTACATGGCTTTGCACGGCCTCCAAGTTCCAGTCATCGCCAACGTCTTCGTCTTGTCCAGCGGCGTGGCCCGCTTCTTTCACGCTGGCCGCATCCCCGGCGTCGAAGTCACCGACGAATTGCTCGCCGTCGCGCAAAAGCAAGCCGCCTCGCCCGACAAAGGCAGGGCCTTCTTCCTCGAATTCGCCGCCCAGCAATGCGCCATTGCCCGGGGTCTGGGCTACCGCGGCGTGTACTTGGGAGGCCACATCGGGGCCGAGGAATACGGCCGCATTTTGGAACTGGCCCCCCAGTACGCCCCAGACGACTGGCGCGATTTTGCCCGGCAGATCCGCTACTCGCGCCCCGGCGAATTCTTCTACTTTGAAGAAGACCCCGACACCGGCTTGGCCTCCACCCAAGTAAACCAAGCCTATCTCGACTCAAAGACGCCCAGTGGCCGTCGTCGAGCTCCCCTAACGTACCGGATCAATCGCCAGCTTCACGACCGCGTCTTTGAGCCAGGCAAGGCCCTGTTCCGCCTCGGAGCGTCCCTATCGCGCAAAGTCGAGGGCGGCAAACTGCAAAAGCCTCTTCACACCGCAGAGCACGCAGTCAAAATCGCCGCTTTTGACTGCCGCGACTGCGGCGACTGCTCGCTGCCGGACATCGCCTATTTGTGCCCGGAATCGCAGTGCGTCAAAAACCAGCGCAACGGGCCCTGCGGCGGCACGCGTCAAGGCAAGTGCGAAATCGGCGACAAGGACTGCATTTGGGCGCGCGCGTACGACCGCCTGAAGGCCTATGGCGAAGAGGAACAAATGCTCGGCGACGCAGCCGTCATCAAGGACGCGGCACTACAGGGCACCAGCGCTTGGGCTAACGCCTTTTTGCAAAGAGATCACAACGGGAAAAAGAACGACTGACGCACAGTGACAAAACTCGCGGGCTTGGGGGTTAGACAACCAAACGACCAAGAAGAGGATGAATCATGCGGCGTTTAAAACTATTGGCCTTCCCGTTCGGGGTTTTGCTCTTGCTATCTGGATGTATAGTCCGATCTTTGCACCCACTATATACCGATGAAAATGTGATTTTTGATACGCGCCTTATTGGCCAGTGGGCAGAGGAAGACTCGAAAGAGATCTGGGAATTTTCGCAACAGGGCGAGCAACGGTATAAGTGCGTCGTTTACGAGGAGGACGGCGAACAGAGTATCCTTGTGGCTCGCCTTTTGGAAATCAAAGGAAAAGTGTTTTTGGATTTTTTCCCTACAGAGTTAGATCGGCAGGAAGGTGTTTTCTACCAACTTCACATCCTGCCCGTCCATTCCTTTGCATACGTCAAGCAAATTGAGCCAACATTACAGATAAGTTTTCCTAGTTCAGACTGGTTGCAAGAGCTGCTTGAGAAGAATCCCGATGCAATTCGCCATGAGGTGCTTGACAAAGACGATATCATCCTCAGTGCCTCAACTGAGGCATTGCAAACTTTCTGGCTCGCACATCTAGATACAGAAGGTGCCTTTGCTGAACTGAGCGACCTGCAACGAAAACAGACATCTACCCAATAAAGTAAACAGTGTCCAGAGTACGGCGAGGGATACTACGCGACTTTCTTCTTCGACCCTGACGATATCAAGCTCGAAATAACCTACACTCCCGCGTAAACCGGAAAACGGCAGTATATGTATTCCCACAACTACACAAAACTCATGCG
>JAPOYQ010000892.1:3462-8522 GCA_026706505.1 Gemmatimonadota bacterium | reverse complement strand
CACTTATCTCGACCCAGACAAAGCGCGGTTTTTCGTCGATGCCTTCGAGGACTTGAACCTAGAGTTGGCCGGGGATCAGACCTATTCGAGGGTCCGGGTCAAACGGGCTTTTCCCCTGAGCCGCGACGACTGCTTTATCGTCGTCCAAGACCGCAAAGGCAAGGAGATTGGCTCGCTAGCCCGACTCGACGCGCTAGATCGAGACAGCCGCCAAGCCGTGGAAGACGAATTGGAGCGGGCCTATTTCACGCCGCGCATCCAGCGCATCGCCAAGGTTACAGTGACCAACCGAGTGCCGCGCTGGGAGGTAGAAACCGACCGCGGACCGCGCGCCTTTGATATCTATTCCAGCCACCGAAATAGCGATGTGCGCCTGTTGGGCGGCGGGCGGGTCATAGTACAAGACGCCGACGGCAACCGCTACGAGATTCCCGACTACCGGCATCTAGATCCGGCTAGCCAAGCCTTGGTCGAGGAAATGGTGTGAGGGATCGGCCAAGTGCGCTGCTCAGGGTTAGCGTCTTTAGATCGCCAGCAAATTGGCTGCACTGGGCTCAGTACGGGGTCGAGCCGATCGGTGCCTATTTGGACGGCCTCTTCTTGCCCACGATGTAAAACGCACCCGGGACGCGAGAGGCCGGAGAGTCGTCCCACTCGGCCTTGCCCCACTCTTCGATCTTCACGACGTCGCAGCCGGCCTCGGTGATCGCCTTGAATTGGTCGGCTATGGTCCAGTGGAAGAGGTGCTCTCTCAAACCGTCGCCTTCTTCAGTGGTGTGCGGGCCTCTCTCGAAATACGAGAATGCGATCTTGAGTGGCGTCTTGGGTTCACCGAGGAGGGCTGAGAAGGGGTGAGTGTCCCTAAGGATCAACTGCCCGCCGTCCTTCAACACGCGCGTAGCCTCGCGGCAGACGGCACCTAGATCGGAAAACCAACAGATTGCACCACTGCCCATGAAGACCAAGTCGAACTCCCCATCCCCGAGTTCGGGAACGCTGGTGGCGTCTGATCGGATGAAGCGGATCTCGAGGCCGATTTGCGCGGCTCGTTCCCGCGCGACTTGTAGCTGGTTCTCCGAGATGTCAACCGAAGTAACCGCCGCGCCCATGCCGACCAAGGCGAAGACAGCCCGGTTGTCCCCACTGGCGAAGACACAGGCAGATTTGCCGGCTACGTCGCCCATAGTCTCCAGTTCGACTGGGCCGAATCGGATGGTGGGGTCCAGGTGGCAGCGATCCCAGTCCATCGTCTCCTTCAGCTCCTTCCATCGCGGAGCCCAGGCATTCCAGTGGGCCCTGTTATCCTCATGCAACTCGTTCATGGTTCCTCCTCCAGTTTCTATAGATGTGATTCTGTATTTTCTGGAGATATATCGAGACAATAACAGTGTCAATTCGCCTTATACTGAACGCCTTTGACGAGATGAGAACCAGGACTATACTAACCGAAGAAACAGCCGATCCCGCTCGCCCGGAGCAGGCCGTCAGAGCGGCGACACCAGCATCACTACTGAGAGGAAGGGAAAACCCATGCGCCAAGGCATATTCAAGCTGTCAATGACCCTAGGTCGGAGCCCGCGCGATCAACCCGAGCGGGTGAAGATATGCCGGGAAATGGGCGTCACCGGCTGCGTAACGTCGCCGCCCCTCGACGGAATAGGCCGCGATCAGTACGCAGCGGCCATGCGCCAGCAGCAGGCGGAATGGGCCGCGGCCGGGTTCTCAATCCCGGTGTACGAGACCATGACGCCCACCCGCTCCGAACACATCCGCCGAGGGACCCCGGGCCGCGATGAAGAGCTATTGGACTTTATCGCCGCAGTGGAGGCCATGGGCCAAGTCGGCATTCCCGTGCTGTGCTACAACCTCGGCGCTGGCGGCTCCCGCACCGATTGGGTGCCCACACGCGGCGGGGCCATTTCCTCGCAATTCGACTACGCGGAGTCGCACCAAGAGCCTCCTTTGGCGGAGCCTCAAACCGAGGAAGAACTCTGGGACAACCTGACTTGGCTGCTCGAACGCATCATTCCCGTCGCCGAAAAGGCCAATGTCCGCATGGGCTATCACCCCAACGACCCGCCGATCTCGCCCTATCGAAGGTCCGCCCAAATCATGGTCAGCGCCGACGCGTACCGCCGCCTGATCAACATCGCGCCGAGTCCCTCTAACGGCGTCACATTCTGCCAAGGCAACTTCAAGGCCATGGGCGAGGATATCTACTCGGTGGCGCGGGAGTTCACCGAGCAGGGCAAGGTCCACTTTATCCACTACCGCGACGTCGAAGGCACGGCGGGAACGCGTTTTACGGAAACCTTTCACGACGACGGTCCCACGGATATGGCGCGGATGCTAGAGATCTACTCCCGCGCCGGCTTCGTCGGACCCATCCGCCCCGACCACGCGCCGACGATGGGGTCCGAGGACGCGGAGACGACCCGTGGCTACGGCATGCTGGGAAAAATCTTCGCCTTCGGCTACATGATCGGCATGATGCAGGCGCAAAACCTAGCCTACGAATGAGGAGGAGCCAAGGATGAAGATCGACGATATCGACGTCTATTGTATTGAACCAGAAATTTTGCCAGAGGTGCCCGACTATCCACCATACCTGTCGGCACTACACCAGCGCGTGGTCTTCAAAGTCAGCCTCGACAACGGGATCACCGGCTATGGCGAGTACCGCTGCTACGCGCCCGACAAGTCGGTCGTCGAGCCGCTGATCGGGCGCAATCCCTTTGATTTTATCAATCACGACCTCAACATCGGCCTCAGCCAGTGGTGCCTGGGACTGTCGGCGGCGCTCTACGACGCCATGGGCAAGTATCTCGAAATCCCCGCCTACAAGCTAATGGGAACGAAAGTACGAGACCGGGTCGCAGTATCCGCGTGGACGCGTCCCTCGCCCCCGGACGTGCTGAGCCGGGAGGTACAGCGCGCCGTTGACCAAGGCTACATGCTGTTCAAAATGCACACCTGCCACCACTACGATGTGTTTGAGCAGAACGAGGCCGTGGAGCAGACCGCCCCCGATAGCTTTCGCATCCAGTACGACTTCAACCACAATCGCTCACTCGGCGTAGTCCTGCCAATCCTCAAGCGGCTGGAGAAATCGTGGGTAGTAGGCTGCGTGGAGGACCCCTTGGTCCTATCCGACATCGACGGTTGGCGGCGACTGAGGGAGAAGACAGACCTCCCGCTCTACATGCACGTGCCGCCGCTCGGCGGTATGCAGGAGATGCTGCACGGGCTCGCCGACGGCTATATCATCGGCGAGTACTGCGGCGGTTTCGGCGACGCCTTGCATCGCGGCTTTGCCTACTCAAAGGCAAACATTCCCTCGGTCATTCAACTCACGGGCGGAACCTTAGTCACGGCCTTCGCCCTGCACTTGGGAGCCGTACTGCCAAAGGTCGCCCATACCATCACGCTCGACGACAACTACGTCGAGGATCTGGCGGCAACGCGCATTCCCGTCATCGAAGGATGCTCTCCGGTGCCAGAGGGACCGGGTCTGGGCGTGGATGTGCGGGAGGAAGAGCTCCAACGCTTGGCCAATAGGCCGCCGAGAGAAAAGCCGAGAGTCCTCGGAGTTGCAACTCTGCCCGGAGGCGGCACCCTGTACTCAGTAGGCTTCCCCAATCTGGAATCCCTAATGGGGTACCAAGAGGGAACGATTCGCGGCCATCGCTTCGAACTGCGCCAAGACGACGGCTCAGAGGAGTTCGCTCGCCTCTACGAACGCGCTCAACGCGAAGGGTCGATCCTCGAGGCTGGATGAGAAAGGTCTCCGCCGAGTACCCAGTGCTGAGGTCGGCGCGGCTGCGGCTGCGTCCCTTTGCACTGTCTGACTGTGCCGAGGTCAACCGCCTAGTCGGCGACGAAGAAGTAGCCTCCACACTGGTTGCAGTAAAGTATCCCTACAGCGAAGACATGGCCCGCCGCTGGATCGCCAAACACCAACCCAGCTACGACGCCGGAGGAGCGCTGAACTTCGCCGTGGAAGAGCGAGCAAGCAGGGTGTTGGTCGGCTTCATCGGAATTGGCGGCGATGAAAGCCGAGCCGGCATGGGCTACTGGTACGGCCGACCGTACTGGGGTAAGGGCTACGCCACCGAGGCTGGCCGCACCACCGTGGCCTTTGGCTTTGAGGAACTCGGCTTAGAGCGGATGGAGGCGTCGCACCTGAAGGACAATCTAACTTCCGGCCGAGCGCTGCAAAAAATGGGCATGTCCCATCAGGGCCGCCGAGCCCACTACGTCCCCAAATGGGATGCCCATTGCGACAAGGAAGAGTACGCCATCGACCGGGAAGATTATTTGCGGCTGCGCGCGGAGAAGCCGGAGATCTATCGCTACGAACGCTTGGTTCCGTCCGCGTGACTGTGTACGGAGATATTCATTCGACTTCTTCGCCAAACACCACCGCTAAAGGCTGTAACGATGGCAACTGATCTAGAATACCTGCAAAAGTTGGACAATCCCGAGAATCGCACCCGCTCGCTCATCGATCTCATCGAAGTGCAAACCGTCGATTTGGAATTAGCCGCTTTTTTAGTCTCTCACGTCTGGCGCGGAGCTTCCTATATCACCGGTTCAGGTCCTGGTGGCATCGGCAAAACCACCACCATGCACGCCCTGCTCAGTTTTGTCGAAGCCGACCTTCCCTTTGTCACCGCGCTACCGGGCGAGGTGTCCTCCATTGGAGCGACCAAATCCTGCGTCATTTCCAACGAATTGAGTGACCATCCGCCCCCGACCTATCTGTGGGGAGACGACCTGCGCGCTTTCTTTGCTCTAGGCGACGCCGAGCATACGCTGGTCAGCAATGTCCACGCCGATAACCTCGATGAGATCCACCACCAAATCGTCGAAACAAACCAAGTACCCGAAGCGCAGTTCCGCGCCATTAACTTGCTCATTTTCATTTGCCTCGAAGGCGGCAATCCCCCTCAGCGGCGCATCAAGGATACAACCACGCGCCGCATCATCAACAAGATCTACTATAGCGACGGGAATGAAGACCACCGCCTCATTTACGAACCACAAAAGGGCCTGTTAGA
>JAPOYQ010000892.1:2198-3452 GCA_026706505.1 Gemmatimonadota bacterium | reverse complement strand
CGCGAGCAAAACTGTCGCGCTTTCTTAGCAGAAATGATCGCTAGCCAGGAACGCCGTCTCGCCGAGGTGCGCCGCCGCTTTTTACAGTGGCATAAACGTGACTGACATTTCCACTGTCATAGTGAATCACATATCCATCAGGAGATAAGCATGGAACGGAAAACCGCTGCTGAATACGATCCGCAACTGCTCAAGCTGTACGATCGCTACGTCCACGGCGATATCGACCGCCGCCAGTTTCTCGATGACGCGGCTCGCTTCGCCATCGGCGGTCTGACGGCTGCCGCGCTGTTGGACAGCCTCACTCCCAACTACGCCTTGGCCCAGCAAGTGGCCGCAGACGATGAACGCATTGCCACCGAGTACGTGTCCTATCCTTCCCCACAGGGACACGAAAAGACGCGTGCCGCCCTCGTACAGCCCGCGACTGAAGAGGAAAGTAAAATACCGGGCGTCCTCGTCATCCACGAAAACAGAGGGCTAAACCCCTATGTCGAAGACGTCGCACGCCGCGTGGCTACGGCCGGTTTTCTGGCGCTGGCCCCAGATGCGCTGGCACCGCTGGGCGGCTATCCAGGCACGGACGACGAAGGGCGGGCACTGCAACGAAAACTCGACTCAGAGAAAGTGACACAAGACTTCATTGCGGCCGCCCAATATCTCAAAGCGCATCCCGCCTGTAGCGGCAAAGTGGGCGTGGTCGGCTTCTGCTTTGGCGGTGGCATGTCCAACGAGCTAGCCGTGCGCATACCAGAAGTAATCTCCGCAGCCGTGCCCTTTTACGGCCGACAACCAGCGGCTGAAGATGTGTCCAAAATCAAGGCGCGGCTACTGATCCACTATGCCGAACTAGATGAGAGAATCAACGTCGGTTGGCTAGCGTACGAAGCCGCGCTAAAAGAAGCCAACATCGACTATGCGATGCACATGTATCCAGGCGTCAACCACGGCTTCCACAACGACACCACGCCTCGCTACGACGAAGCAGCCGCCAAACTGGCCTGGGAGCGCACAATTAGTTTCTTCAACGAAACGTTAAAAGCTGAATGAATTAACACTTACACAAGAGATGTTCTATCGCCGCCCCGCGCAAAATCGACCTGACGCTAGTCCGCCCCATCTACGGGCTGACCATTCCAGTATTTCTAGGCTCCCAATTGGAAAATGTCATCAGCTTGGCCGACATCTATATGGTGGGCCATCTGGGCGTCGATTCCATGTCCGCCGTCGGCATCGCCACTACGCTGACCATGG
>JAPOYQ010000892.1:0-2188 GCA_026706505.1 Gemmatimonadota bacterium | reverse complement strand
CAGAATCACCATGGTCTCGGTGACTTCCGGTGCCTTTACCCTCGTCGCCCAAGCCGTCGGTGCCCGCAATCCCGACCACGCCAGTTCCACTGCCAAACAGGCCCTCACCTTGGTCGCACTAATCAGCGTGGGGTTTGGCCTCGTCGGCATGGCTATCTCCGCTCCGGCTCTCTATTTCTTCAGTCCCACCGACTCCGTCGCCCGCCTCGGCGTACCCTACTTACTGGTATTCTTCGCGGGTCTCGTTTTCCTCGGCCTCAACTACGCGATCCACAACTGCCTGTACGGCGCTGGCGATACGCGTACGCCGCTGTATCTGAGCCTGCTGACCAGCGCCGTCAAACTGCTATTCAGCTATGCACTGATCTTCGGAGCTTGGGGCCTGCCCGCGTTGGGCATAGTCGGTGCAGTCACTGGTACTATCATCGGCCAAATAACCGGCTTAGTCGTCGGGTTGTGGGTCCTGTACAGCGGTCGCTTTGCATTAACCCTCCTGCCCGAGACTTCTTACCGCCCCAATCGCGACTTGGCCCGCCGCATTCTCAAGATCGGCGTCCCTGCTGGCCTCCAAGGTCTCTTCCGCAACGGCTCCAACTTGGTGTTTCTAAAACTTCTCGCCCTAACCCAAAACCCCGTTGCCGCGGTAGCCGCTTTTACCGTCGGCCACCAGCTCGAACGCATTCTGCGGCGCGGTTCGCTGAGCTTCGGCACGGCGGCCCAGACCCTAGTAGGCCAACACATCGGCGCTGGCGATCTGCCACAGGCCGACCGCTATGGTTGGACCTCGATGTTAGTGGGGTCGTTTTCCATGCTACTATTGGGCCTGCCCATCGTGCTATTTGCCGTCCCCTATATAGGATTGTTCACCCAAGAGACCGAGGTGTTGCACATCGGCGTTGCCTTCCTGTGGGCCATCTGCTTAGCCGAGCCCTTCATGGCCTTAGCCATCGTCAGCGGCGGCGGCTTGCGCGGTGCCGGCGATACTCGTCCAGCACTAAACTATACGCTCATATCCCAGTGGTTAGTGCGCCTGCCCGTCAGCTATGTACTGGCATTTACGCTCGGCTTAGACACCAATGGTCTATGGATCGGCTTGGTCGTCTTCAGCGTCGTCCAAGGCATACTGACGGTGCGGCGTTTTGCTGGCGGAGCCTGGAAATCCATGAGGGTTTGAAACCATGATGTCCGATAGTAAAAGAGACAGTGGAGCCATTTTGCGTCGGGGAATCTTGCTGATTTTTGTCATAGGAACCGTAGGACTAGGCACCGAGTTGCTGCTGCTGGATCATTTTGAAGAATGGCGTCAACAGGTGCCCTTGGTGTTGTTGGCGCTCGGGTTGGTCTTGTTGGCGATTCGGCTATTTTACCGGGGCGTGATCATCCTGCGCCTGTTCCGCTTGATCATGCTGGCTTTCGTCTTAGGCGGCATAGTCGGACTCTGGTTTCATCTTAGTTCCAATATGGAATTTGAATTGGAGATGTACCCGACGCTGACTGGGTTAGAACTGCTGTCTAAGGCGTTGGGCGGCGCCATGCCGGCGTTGGCGCCTGGGGCATTGGTCCAGCTAGGACTGATCGGGTTTCTTTATTCTTACCAACACCCAGCGCTGAGCCGGGAACAAACAAAGGAGAACTAAAGTAATGCAGCGAGTAGTTTTAGCCGTGGTATTGGCTGTCTCCCTCTATGGTAGCAGCGCCCAAGCGCAGGTCGGCAAAAACGAAACGGTACTCAACCCCAACCGAGCTGGCGTCGAACAGCTATTGGCCCTAACACAACTCGATTCAGCATTGGTCGAGGGGATTGTGGAGCGGCGGCCTTTTATCGGCATGGAAGCGTTCAACGCCTATTTAGATTCGACCTTGGCGGACTCAGTCCAAGCCGAACTGTATGTCAATCTCTTCCTGCCGATCAACCTCAATACTGCCAGCGACGCCGAAATGAAACTAGTGCCAGGGGTCGGCAAGCGCATGGCGCACGAGTTTGAAGAATACCGGCCCTACAAGAGCATGGCACAGTGGAGACGAGAAATCGGAAAATACGTCGATGACCACGAACTGGCGAGACTGGAGCAGTACGTCTTCGTGCCGCTCGAACTGAACACTGCTAGCGAAGCAGATCTCCTCACTATCCCGGGGGTCGGCAAGCGCATGGCGCACGAGTTTGAAGAATACCGGCCCTACAAGAGCA
>JAPOYQ010000701.1 GCA_026706505.1 Gemmatimonadota bacterium | reverse complement strand
GGTGGTCGGGGTAGGGGGTATGGAAGCGGTCGAAGCCCTCGCACTTGGCTCAGGCTAGCCCCTTTTCTTCACAGAGCTGTTTCCCGCAGTTGTCAATTTCTGCTTTTTGCAGTATCCCTCTCGCTCTTCTAACCTATTATTAAACAATAAATTGTGCAGATTCTTGCCGCTTGGCACGGCATTTGTTATAAACGGGTAGAGCAGTTTAATCTACTTCAATTAAAAAATGCTTGACACCTGAACATTGATTCACTATTTTTTTGTTCAGGTTGTTCAGGTGGCGGTGTTAATGAACGTCTCTTATAGAACGCGCGAGGAGGAAATCATGATAGCAGGCAAAGACAGGACCAGTGCTAACGGCAAGCCGTTGGGCGAGGATAAGGACAAGGCCATCGGTTTGGCGCTCGCCCAGATCGAGCGGCAGTTTGGCAAAGGGGCCATCATGCGGTTAGGCGAGTCAGCGGCAATGGACGTCGACGTCATTTCCACGGGTGCCATTTCGCTAGACGCAGCCCTTGGGGTCGGCGGGGTGCCCAGAGGTCGAGTCATCGAGCTTTTCGGGCCTGAAGCCGCGGGTAAGACCATGCTGGCATTGCACATCGTCTCCCAGGCGCAAAAGACCGGCACCGCGGCTTTCATCGACGCCGAACACGCGCTCGACGTGAATTTTGCCCGTCGGCTGGGCGTTGATGTCGACAATTTGCTCGTCTCGCAGCCGGATTCGGGCGAAGAAGCCCTAGAGATCACGGATACGCTGGTGCGCAGCGGTGCCCTTGACCTCGTGGTGATCGATTCGGTAGCTGCGCTCGTGCCCAAGGCCGAGCTCGAAGGCGATATGGGCGACTCCCACGTAGGCTTGCAAGCGCGGCTGATGTCCCAAGCCCTGCGCAAGCTCACCGGGTCGTCGCAGAAGTCGGGGACCACGGTGATTTTTATCAACCAATTGCGGATGAAGATCGGCGTGATGTTTGGCAGCCCCGAGACCACCACCGGCGGTCGCGCCCTAAACTTCTACTCCTCGGTTCGCCTCGACATCCGCGGCATTGGCGCGATCAAGGACGGCGACGAGATCATCGGCCGTCGCACCCGCGTCAAGGTCGTCAAGAACAAGGTCGCCCCGCCCTTCCGCGAGGCCGAGTTCGACATCATGTTCCGCGGCAACGACGTAGGCATATCGCGCGAGGGTGATCTGCTCGACTTGGGCGTCGACAGCGGTTTCGTCGCCAAAAGCGGCACTTGGTTTTCCTACGGTGACGAGCGGCTGGGCCAGGGGCGCGAGAACGCGCGCATCTTCCTCCGCGACAACCACGAGGTCCGCACGCGCCTAGAGACTGAGGTGCGCCAAGCCCTCAACATGAAGGTCGCAGAAGTGCCTGAACACGAAGAAGCAGAGGCCGAACTCGCTTAGCCTCTGCGCTCTCGCGGGTCGAGGTGCCAAGGCTGCTCTGGAGACCCCACGCCAAGGCGGCCGGAGCGCCTCGCACCCGCGCGTACTCCTGAAAGGGCGGGTTTTAAACCCGCCCCTCCCCCAAGGAGGTAAAATCATGCAGACTCTAAGCCCCGCGGCCCTCCCCTTGCAGGCACGCATTGGGCAAGCTCGCTCTTGGGCCGACTTAGAGTTGTTGTGCGAGCACATCGATGCCGCCTATCAGCGCGGCGAGCTCGATCTGTCCAGCGTCGATGAACTGAGTGCCTTGGTTGCGGTGGCCGCCCTGAAGGTGCCCGAGCAACCCAGCATCCCCGCCGAGGCGCTCTTAGACCGGGAACGGGAAGTGCTGCACAACACCCGTCAAGCTGCCTGACCAAGCCGCGATATAGCCCGCCTTTAGGGTGGGCCAACATGGGCGCCGGAGTTTTTGCTCCGGCGCCTTTCGTTTGCAAAGAATAGCCCATAAGCCGTATAATCAAAGGCATGCCTCGCAGTCTGTTGGAAACTCCCGCCTTAAGAGTGCTAATTGAGCGCCAGCAAGTGGAGCAGCGCATCGGCGAGTTGGCCCAGATGCTAGCCGTCGACTACGCTGGGTCGGCCCCCTTATTTATTGGCCTCCTCAACGGAGCCGTACAGTTTATGATGGCCCTGATGGATCGCCTGCCCGAGGAGCTGTTGGCGCGGTTGGACTACGATTTTATCGGCGTTGCGAGCTATCAGGGCACGGAAAACACCGGACAGATCGAGCTGACCAAAGATCTCGTTGTCGCCGTGGCCGGACGGGACGTACTCGTCGTCGATGGCATTGTCGATACCGGCCGATCTCTAGATTTTGTGATGACCATGATAGAGTCGCGGCAACCCCTTTCGCTCAGAGCGTGTACGTTGCTCAACAAATCTGCCCGCAGGGAGCTTCCAGTGCCGATAGATTACTGTGGTTTTGAAATTGAAGACACGTTCGTCGTTGGCTACGGCATGGATTGCGACCAGCGCTACCGCGCCTTGCGCCACATCGCCGCCATTGGATGAGATAGAGGAGAAGAGGAGTCATGGCCCCCAAGAAAGTCTTAATTACCGGTGTTTTCGGATTGATCGCTGGAGCTGTATATCGGCATTTGCGCACCCAACCCGACCGCTATGACCTCTATGGGCTAGCGCGGCGATCCCAGCTTTCGGAGCGGGCACCCAAAGACGCAGACTTGGGAATTTCCGAAGAGAAATTCATCCTTGCAGACTTGACGGATTACAACGCAATAGCAAGGGTCGTCGAAGGCATGGATGTGGTCGTGCAACTGGCAGCCGATCCGCGGCCAGACGCTAGTTGGGAGAGCCTGCTCGGCAGCAATATCATCGGACCGCGCAATGTGCTGGAGGCCGCGCGCCGTGCTGGCGTCGGGCGCGTGGTCTTCGCCAGCTCGATCATGGTGTCTTGGGGCTACCAGCAAGAGGACCCGTACAAGGCCATCTCCGAAGGGCGCTTTGACGCGGTTGATGCCGGTCAGGTAGAGATAGTGACGCACGAATGGCCGCATCGACCGACTGGTCTCTATCCGGCGACCAAGATTTGGGGCGAAGCCTTGGCGCGCTACTACGCCGACGTGCACAATATGTCGGTACCTTGCCTGCGCATCGGCTGGGTCAATGCCGAGGATCACCCGCGCGACGAGCGGGGCGGGGCCATCTGGTGCAGCCAGCGCGACGTGGTGCAACTCGTGCAGCGCGCCATCGAGGCCCCTGCGGACTTGCGTTTTGATATTTTTTACGGAGTGTCCAACAACCGCTGGCGCTGGGTCGATATCGACCATCCGCGCCAAGTCTTGGGCTATATCCCCGCAGATAGCGCCGAAGAGAAGTTGGGGCTAGCCTGAGCTAATGGGCCAAGCGCCTAAAACCAAAACGGACCTATTGTCCGTCAAGCTCTTCTTCGTCGTCCTAGGGGTTATTGCCGCCTACAATGTCGTCAATTGGGTGCGCGGCGCGCCGGAATGGGAGGAGCGGCTTTATGAGCCAGGGGCTTTCGCAGTGCAGACGGCTGGCCGGCCCAATCTGCGCAAGCTGCGCGAGCCGTTGTCCTTTGGCGAGGTAGAGTTCCAATACCTGATGTTCGAGCGCGCCGACGTGCAATACGCCATTGCCTACGGGGATATGCCCGCAGCCGTCCAAGCTGATAGCGCGATTGCCGCGCGTCGAGATGCCATCTTGCAGAAGGTGGAGGGAACGATCCTGTCAGAGACCGCCGTTGAGATGGACGGTCATGCCGCACGGCAGACGCAGATACAAGCTGCCGACGAAAGCCTACTGCGGTTGCAGAGCCTACAGGTGGGCCAGCGGCTCTACAGCTTGATGGCAGTCGGAGCACCCTACGCGTTTGACGACACCTCGGATATCGAGCGATTCTTCGCGTCCTTCAGGCTCGTCAAGCCCTGATGATAAGGAGTATCAAGTGAAGCTGCTCAAAGAGCTATGCGAAAGCGCGGGGGTTCCCGGCCGGGAGGATCGGCTGCGCGAGATCGTGCGGCGGGAGCTTGCGCCCCTGACCGACGAGATGCAGGTGGATGCATTGGGCAACCTGATCGCCGTGAAGAAGGCGAGCAAAGGCAAAAAGGCCAAGAAGCTGATGATTGCCGCGCACATGGACGAGATCGGTTTCGTGGTTTCGCACATCGACGAGCGGGGCCTTTTGCGACTGGTGCCCCTAGGCGGACACGACCCGCGCAATATGGTGGCCCAAAGGGTCGTCGTCAGGGGCAAGAAGCGCGATCTGCCGGGCCTGCTCTACCCAGGTATCAAACCGCCGCACATCCAGACGGAAGCCGACCGCAACGCCAAGCTGGCCATCAGCGACTTTATCGTCGATCTCTACCTGTCGCCAGCCAAAGTCAGGCGCGAGGTCGAGCTTGGCGCGATGGTGACGTTGCAGCGGGATTTCGCTGAGATTGGCGACGGGGTTTCTTGCAAGGCCATGGACGACCGCGTCGCACTCTACGTGATGATCCGCGCCATGCAGCAGGCCAAGACCTTTGGTTGCGAGACCTATGCGGTGGCCACCGTGCAGGAGGAGGTCGGCTTGCGGGGCGCGCAAGTAAGCGCGTTTGGAGTCGAGCCAGATCTAGGGGTGGCTCTCGACGTGACGCTGGCGGCCGATATTCCGGGGATACCCGAGCACGAGCAGGTAACGCGCCTAGGACAGGGTGCGGCGATTAAACTGCTGGACTCGTCGGCGATCTCGCATCCGGGCTTGGTGGCCCAACTCAGAGGGCTGGCGAAGAAGAGAAAAATCAAGTGCCAATTGGAAATCCTCCCCCTCGGCGGCACGGACGCCGGGGCCATGCAAGGGGTGCGGTCCGGTGTGCCGGTGGCGACGATTTCAGTGCCGACGCGCTACATTCACACTTCGGTCGAGCTGGTTGACAAAGGCGACTTGCAAGCAGCCGTGGATCTGCTGACCGCCTTTCTCGAAGAGGGCCATCGGGCCGACTTGACGCTTGTCTGAATTAATGTCTCGCGGCTTTGTAAACCTTGTCTGTCTCCGACAGAGGTACGGCAACCGACCTGCCGGTTCTTCCTGCCTCGTGAATCGCCTCGACCACTCTTAGAGCCTGTAGTCCGTCGCGGCTGTGCGGGTCCACACCGGGTGCGCTCTCGATGACCTTCTTTCCCTGGATCACATCGACGAAGTAACCCGTCAACGATCTTTGGTGAGAGGGGTTTTCGACAGGTTCCCATCCAGAGGGCTGCGCCATTGTGAAAAGCAGGTCGCGTTCAAGGCGGAAGCTCTTTCGTGCGCTGTAAATCGTGACCTCATCCTCGTATTCGTCACAGTTTTTGATACACAGCAGGTGCGCGCACAATCCGCCAGAAAAATCCAGCCGCACGTCGACAAAATTCTCAACTCCACCTGCCTCTTCATAGTCGACGGTCCCAGCGACGGCCACGATACGCTGTCCGATGAGCCAGGGCAGTACATCAAGGATATGTACCGTCCGCGTATGCAGCATACCGCCGTCTGCTAGGTTACCGCCGGCTCTGCGCTGAACCGCCGTCATGTACTGAATATCATCGGAACTAGAGGCTAACTGACTGCGTACATACTCTGTGCTCGCCATGAAACGCCGCGTGAAAGCTGTCATTAACAGACATTCTTGTGACTGGCTGAGAGTGGTCAATTCTTTGGCGTGTGCTACTGTGACTGTCGTCGGCTTGTCGACGAGAACGGGTATGCGCCGTTCTAGCGCGAGCTTGCATTGTTCATAGTGATATTGATTTGGGGTGCTGACGACGACACCGTCCACGAGATCGGGGTCAAGCAGGTCGCGGTAATCCCAACTGGTCTGGCTTGCGCACAGACTCTCCGGCAGGTTGTCCAGACGATCCTGCGAGATGTCACAGACTGCTGTGATCTCCACGTCCCTCCGCTGGATGAGATTCGGAATGTGATAATTAGGACAGAAACGTCCCACTCCGATCAGGCCGATTCTGATCTGTTCCATGGTGTGTCAGTTCCAATCGAAGATTGAATTGATACCTTCCAGAGAATTTCTGACCTCCTGTTCCATAAAAGTCTCCAGGGGACTGTTTGCCTGCGGCCACAATACTGTGGCCGGACTGCTAGCTGACAGGTTTGCGAGCCCGGAGCGAAGCGGAGGGTTGAAGCCACAGATCCGTCCATCAAGCGTCATAGGAGTGCTGCTCCTCGGGTTTCGCCCCATGCGCGATCAGAAGATCGCGAATCTCTTCGCCCTCCGGTACTGTGAGGGGCCAGTTCACGCCAAGCGGCGTGTGGTGGTGGTCGCCCGTCTCGCGGATGGTCACGTCCGCACCCCGCGACAGAAGCAGTTTGATCACATCGATCGAACGACTGCGGATCGCCACATGAAGGGCAGTAGGCTGATAGTTGCTCGACACTCGGTCGATGTCCGCACCTCTGTCTAGAAGTAGCTCAGCGACGGCCCGGTGGTTTTTTTGCGCGGCGATCTTGAGTGCCGGCGGGTCGTCATTGGCGAGTGTCGGGTCCGAGTCGAGCATCGATGCAACAAGATCGAGGCGTCCGAGGGCCGAGGCGGTCTGGATTGTCATGGGCACCCCGTGCTCGACCAGGACGTCGACGATGTCGCCGTGACCCGCCATGGCGGCGTGGCGCAGCAGGTCGTGCTTGACCATAGGTCGCTCAAGGAGCTCGGGTGCCTGCTGTTGCACGTCGCGCAGGCTTCGCGCGTCTCCGTCGATGACCGCATTGATGAGCTGTGCCCGCAGCCGCAGGATGCGGGCGCGTTCCCGCTTGGGTAGACCGAGGATCCCGCGGAGCTCCTCCAGGAGGCCACGCGTCGACTCGTTCGCTGTCCGCTGGATCTTCTCCTCGTCGAGTTCCGAGTCCGTCGCCGCCTCGACGTCGACGCCATGCGTGACGAGCAGCTCCACCATGGCCCCCTGGCTGAGTCGAGTGGCGAGTCGAAGCGCACGCCGAGCGCAGTGGCTCGCCGGGTTTCCTCCCCGCTTCAGCAGCAACCGGACCCTGTCCAGGTCGCCGGAGCGCGCCGGCCATTGCAGGCCCGACCACATGGTCAGCGTGGAGTTCGGATCGGCGCCCGCCTCCAGCAGCATCTCCACCGCGGCGGTCGTGCCGTTGCGTAGCGCCGTGTAGAGCGGCACGGAGACCGGCGGATCGTCATCGGGTGCAGGACCGCCCCCCGGGACCCGGTCCCAGAACTTGCCGGTGCGAACGCCCGCCCAGCCGCTGCAGTCGCCGCATTCGGGCGAAGCACCGTGATCGAGCAGGAGACGGACGATCTCGTCGTAACCGTATTCGATGGCGATCCCGAGCGGATTCCCCGACAAGTTCAGGACGACATCGTGCTCGAGAATCATCTTCACGAGGCGCGTCGAGCCGGACCAGACCGCCCAGACGATGGGGGGCGTTGGCCCCCGATCAGGCCAAGCGGCGACCGGGTGTGCCTGTGAGGAATCAGCTCGCAGAATTGCCCTGGCCCTATCCTCGTCGCGCGCCAAGAGGGCACCGTAAATGTCGTCCTCTACGCCCATGTCGAGCAAAGCCAGCACGATCTTGTCGTTGCCGGGCAGGCGGGCTGCCTTCAGCGGCGTCAGGCCGAACCGATCCTCGGCGTGGATGTCGGCGCCAAACCGGATCAGCAGCTTGAATAATCCCGGACTTGGCTTGTAGCTGCCCGGCTTGCTGACCGCCAGATTGAGCGGGAGACCGTGGTCCGTCTCGATGTTAGCGAGACTAGGGTCGGCCTCGAGGAGTGTCCGCGTCTCCCGAAGCAGTCCGAGTCGAAGCGTATGAGAGATGTCGTACTGCGCGCCAGTGGACACTAGGCTTTTGAACATGTCCCTGCCGTAAGCCGTGGCGACCGCAGCCTCGATCGGGGGCAGTTCGGTGTAGCATTCTACGTCGGCCCCGTTGGCCAGCAGCAGCTCGAAGAGATCGTGATGGCGCGTCCACGCTGCCATCTCCAGTGGCGGCAGAGAGTCCAGGACCCGGCTGTTGATGTCGGCGCCGTAGTCGATGAGCAGTTGGGCGCAGTCCAGGTCACCCTTGCTCCTTCTGCGGGGCCGTCGCTCCCGATCGGCCTTGGCGTTGGTCCGGTGCAACAGTGTCGGCCTGAGCATTACGCTGTGGTCGTCGTGCTCAAGGATCTGATGGACGAGTGCCGGGTTCGTTTTCAGAAGTGGCTCGAGCCTCTTGGCGTCACCGACTTCGACGGCTTCGAGCGCGGCTTGGATCTTAGCTGGTTTCAGTGCGTTCATAACTACATATCGGCTCAAGCTGCACGGGTGTTGCCGGACACACCGGTTAGGGAGCAGTTTCGATTGTCAATCTTGTACCAAACTCAAGACCGTCGATCATCGAGGAACTGGGTTGCCTCGGCATCGAGCGTCGCACCACAGTCCGCTAATGCGCATAGGGCCTCGAGCCTGTCTCGTTTGACGGCGAACTGCGCTGGTGAGCGACCGAGGTTGTCCAGGTCGTCAAGCGAAACGCCCCGCCTGTGCAGGTACTCGATCATCGCAGGGAGGTTCTCGTTTGCCGCAACGTGCATCAACGTGCCCCGCTCGCCATCAAAGTGGCCGATATCGCATCTCGCATGTAGATCCGCGTCCTCCAGCGCATCCA
>JAPOYQ010000303.1 GCA_026706505.1 Gemmatimonadota bacterium | reverse complement strand
TGCCGCTGCCGGTCGTCGCCCGCCTTCTCGGCCACAGCAATGTGAGCATGACCATGCGCTACGCCCATGTCGGAGACCGCGAGATCGAGGCCGCAGCCGAGCGGGTCGGACAGGCCGTCCATACCCTCATCGCAGGCGCGGCCATCACCGGACCGGATCGGTCGGAACCCACAACGCGGGCAGGCGCTGCCGCCGACTGATCGTACGCATCATGCACCCGGCCGCGCCGTCGGCCGTCATCGGTGCCGGGCGGCGGGCGCGCCTCACCAGCGGAGCGAGCGCAGGAGCATGACGCCGTGTTCGGGATCTCGCTGCCGTTCTCCGCCTCGCTGCGGGTCGCCTCGACGCCAATCGAGCCGGTAGTACCGCGTGCCGGCCTCGATAAGCCCCAGGCCCGCATAGGGCGTCCCCATCAGCCCGTCCGTCCAGCAGCGCAGGCTGTAGCCGAGCTCCGTGTCGAGGCCGGCACCCGATTGCGCTCCGCTGCGGTCCCCGGCCAGCGCCCCCGGCGCCGCCGCCCACAACCGACCGCCCTGCCCCTGCACACCCCAGGACGGCGACAACGACAGGCCCCGACGCGACGGGCCGGGCACCATGTGCAGCGAACCGCTCGCGCGCCACTTCCAAATCCCCGCCTAAAGCCTGCGCCCGCTGAGCGATCGAACAGGAGCGGCTTCCTACCAGATCAACAGACGGTCTGCACTTTTCGTTCCGATTGGGTGTCGAGGGTAGCCCTTACCGGTCTTTGCCAGACAGTAAAGCTGTTTAGAGCGGAGTCCGATCATGTTACGCGGCATCCGGCGGCACTGAAGTAGCTTTTGCATTCTTGCGGGGAGAAGGATTGGGAGATTTGGCCGATTGTGTTCCAGAGATAGTCGACGGTTTTCTCGGCGGCTTTTCGAAGCTGATCCTTGAGATTTGAGAAGGAAAATTCTATGGGATTGAAGTCTAATTGTTTGTCGCAGCAGTTGCGTGACGTAATCTCCTCGTCTCAGATGTGCGCCGTGGTTGCCCCAAGCGCAGACGATCTGGTCGGCCCAGTCACAGCCCGCCCGAATGTAGTCGTCGTTCAATTGTCCTATGGGACTGGATACCTTCTTCATGTCCGTTGGTTTAGTGGCGCGATAAGCAAAGAGGTTGCAAACTCGAAAAGCGCCAAATCCTAGATCGCGAGCCCGCTTTTCGCAGCGCGCAAGTGTCTGATCGTTCTTCTTTTCCGTGGCGGTCGAAGGGTTGAGCATCACGAAGAGAATTCTCTTACCGCTCCAGTTCCATACTCGTGTCAGCTCGTAACGGTACCACATGCATTGCGAGTAAACCGCATACGAGGTGGTGCCATTCGCCCAATAGTATTTTCCGATGATGGAAATGTTCATGAGTCTTTCGACATTGTCCTTGGCTGATCAGATCTTTATTCGAGCGGTTGAAACGCCGATGTGCCCTCGACACGGTCGCAATCCCGTGCCGGGCACCGCCAGTCGGGGGCGAGGCTGTGACTCTATGCCGCTCAAGGATGAGCACTTACAGGTGGTAGCCGGAAATTTCAAGCGAACACGCTTTGACACTGCGGAGCCCCGAAAAGTGCTCGCTGCGGCATGGGCGCGACGGAGCTGCCGGGAACGCGCAGCCGGGGGCCGGTTTTGCCTTGTAGATGGCGTCGCCAGCCTTGACCGTCCCATAGACGGCGGCGGCGCCAGCTGCCACCACGGCGAGCACCGGCACCGCGATCCCGCCGGAGAAGATCGACGGCGCGACGATGCCCATAAGCGGCGCCAACGCGACGGCGGAACCCGGCAGCACAATCGCGGCGGCGGAGGACGGTGAGCCACCGCGGCATCCTGCCCCGGCGCTCGGTGGCCATAGGCTGCACCTCGACAGTGGCCGCCCAAGCGCGCTTGATAACCTCGATTAGGGCCAGGATCGCGAGGCCATTCAGTTGGAGCAGCATTAGGAGCAATGCGCGAATTGTGTTGCACACGCTGCAATCCGTCTCCCAACCGAAGGGGCCGCAGCCGTAGCAGAGAATCGGTGTGTTGTAGAGCGAGCCTGTCAGGCCCTGCCCTGCCTCGTGCGCAAGCGCCTTTTTTGTCTCAATTTGCATGGCGAGTCATCCCTCCTGCTTTCTCGGGTTTTGCGGTCCTCTCGGAGCAATCAAGACTCGAGGCAATCCGCACGTTGTCTTTTCCTTCTCCGGGGTTCTTGTCGGGATAGGTCCGTCTTCGGTCAACCGCCCGATTTCGAACCGGTCTGGCGCCACGGAATGCCTTCGAAAGCCCTCCTTAGCGTGGCAACCTGTTTTTTCTGCCTATCGAGTGTTGCCGGATCCGCCTCATCGAGATGTTTGCGCAAATTCTTCATGTATCGACGGTATTCCTCCTCAGTTGCCTTGAAGGCCTTGTCGAAGGCATTCATTGTGTCGGTCCAGTAGATGCCAGCTCCTTCAGCCAGTTTCTTGATGACGCCCTGCTCCTCCAGGGCCTTGTGAATGCGTTTCGCAAGCCTTTCCTGCCAAGAGGCGCCAAACAGCGTCCAGCTGACAAATGCGACCAGCACCGCCAGAGCGATTATGATCGTGACAGGCCCGCCGATCATGGCAAGACCGCTTGCGGCAGCGGCCGTGCCGCCAACCGAGATTCCTATGGCGCTGAGGGCGCCGACGACCTTGGCAGTCAAGATATACGCGCCGAGATTCGAGCCTGCAGCGACCACGGATGCCCATGTGGCTAGTGCGCCATATGCCCCCAGGCCCGACAGAGCCGCTATGAAGGCACCCCTGCTGTCGAAGGGAATTTTCGCGCGAAGGTCGCCAGAACTCTCGCCGTACAGGCCGTGAAGCGTCTCGATATCGTCGGCAAGTTTCCGGGCCTTTCTGGCAACGTGCTTGTCCAGCAAGTTGCGCAGGCGGTTGACTATATACTGCGGGGCCTCGTCTTTGGCCTGCTTCCGTTCTTTGAACTTCTTACGGATGATGCTGTGGATTCTGTTCCGGGAGCACTCTTTGCGCAGATCGCCTTGGACATAGTCGTTCGTGTCCCTCCTGAACTCTTCAATCCGGCCCCGGACGGACTCGGCGTAGCGGTTGCGTTCATCTTTCCGGCTCGGCTCCAAGCTCTCCATTTCTTCGAGTTCCTTGGCCTTGGAACTACTGTCCTGAAGCAAGCCGTCGACGTGTCGTTCGTAGTTCGCCAGTTTCTCAACAGCCTTGCTCCGCGTCCCATGTATGGCGCGCTCCACGCGGGCTCTTTGCAAGCCTGGATAGACGCGTTCGAGGAGCTCGGCGAGATCGCTCTCGAAGGCGGAGCGGCGCTCCGGGCGCTCGGCATCGAACGGGAAGAAGCGTTTCCTGAAGTCCTCCTTCGTGACGCCGTCGTCCCGGACGTTGCGCAGGCTTCCCTCGAGGTGACTGTGCGCACGCTCTGCGGCCGGATCGAGGATCTCTTTGTCGATGTCTTCGCCGTCGAAGTGGCTGGCCCGAGTCGCCACGAAAAAGATATTGCGCAAGGGAGGGACCGAGCTGTCCTCGTTCTCGACGGGCGGCAGCTGCTTAATGAGGCTGTCGACGTATTCCCGGTCAGCGGCGTTGAAAAACCCGATGCATCCGGACACGTAAACCGGAATATCGAAAAGCGTCCTGGCAAATTCCGGCTTCTGCCATTCGCTCTCGTCTCCGTCGTCATAGCCCGGGAAGTCGAGCACGTCGCAGGTCCGCAGGAGCGGCGCATCGACGAAAGCAAGAGCGGCGACCATGTCCTGCTCCTCGGCGCGCGCCGCATGTCGGCCACGTTTCGTCCCGAAGTCGCGCAGGATTTCGAGCCCCCCTGATACGCATCTGAAGCGCCGGAAATAGTCCGCGTCGTCCAAGCGTTCAAAGTCGAAGCCCTTGGGTTGTCCAACGAAGAGGCCTTCGTTCTCGACGATCTCTGTGTCCCTGCTCTTGAAAACGAAGGCGTCCTGATTCATGAACTCCGGATCTGCCTGCATCCACTCTGGACGGTCCGAGACATGCTTAACCAGGCAGATGAGCGACGTTGCCGGCTGGTAGGCCGTCGGCAGGCAGTCGCTGCCGAGCAGCGTATTCACAAGCCTCGACTTCCCCTGATCGAACCTGCCCACGACCCCGATGCGAGGCTTACGCGCCAGAACACGAACGTTTGCCAGCAGATCCTTGACCGAAGGCAGCGATCCGGGGAGTTCCTCGCTGAGGGAGAGATCCGGCGGCGAGACGGTATCGACATAGCGCGAAAGCACGCGGATGTCCGCTTGAAGTGCGTCGCGGGCGGCGGCATCGGGAACCAGCCCCGTGACCGTTGGAGGAACCAGCCCCGCGACCTTTGGGGGAACCCCGCAGATCCGGCAATACTCGTCCCGGACGCTGGCGTTCATGGTGTCCGGATTCCGTTCCCACCTCGAAATCTGATTCTGTGTGACGCCCATGATCCGGGCCATCCTGGTCTGAGTGATCTTCGCTTCGCTTCGCATGCGCGCGAGGTAGCTGAGTTCGTCGTCGGCCATTTTGGTCTCCCGCCACCCTTTGGAGTGATGTTTATATCTTCCATGATATGCAATTACCTACCTTGGTGTCAATACCAGAAATTTGCGCTGTGACAATTTTGTCGTCACCGGGCTGATTTTACCGGCCGGATATCGCCTGCCCGCTTTCCCAAGTATGGGCGAGGCGCAGTGATTTGACGCAATATCAGAACGATTGAGCGACGCCAGGTCGTGGCCGACATGCTTGCGCAGGGACGCGAGGATCCAGTGTTCGGCATGAAGCACGCTGTTCTCAGCGAGCCCCGCAGTTGTCGCTCCGGCCGAAAGCAATCGGAGCGGGTCATGGAGGAATAGCATGGCCTGAAGCGCTCCGGTGAAAAAGGCGCAGCCTTGGGCGATTCAGCAACCATGCAAGCAGCACTGTTGAGGTGTGCGATTGATCCTCCTGCGGCGGTGAAGAACCGGTTGCCGTTCAGTCGTCCTTTTTCCGTTCGGCGAGCAGGGTCGCGATGATGCCACCCAACACGGCGCCGCCGAGGAATGCGACCGGCGCCGCCAGACCTGCTCCGGCTGCCCCTCCGACAGCCCCGAAGGGCGCGGACCTGGCCTGGTCCCGGCTGTCATGCACTTCGACGTTCTGCCGTCTGAGTTCCCTGACAACCTCGTCCACTTCCAGCATCAATTCGCCCAGGGAAATGTCGAGTGCGCTCACGGCCTTGGCCAACTGGTCCATGTTGAGCGCCGAAGAACCCGCCTCGATGCGCGACCATGTCGAGCGGCTGACGCCCACGCGGCGCGCCATCCCTTCCTGATCTATCTCTTTCTCCTTGCGCTTCTGGGCAATCAGGCGTCCCAGCACGGTCTGGTAGGTGGTCTCATTCTTCATTCGAGAGCGAGCCTCTTGACATATGTGTATGTAATGCACATTTCCTTATTATGCGCATGGGCGCTCAGTGAACAAGTGTTTCGAGCGTCATTATGCGGCTCGCGACCGAGGAGGAGCAAGATGAAATCGACCGTCGATCCGGGTCTGTCCGTCAACTTTCACCTGATCGAAGCCTGCAATGCCCGCTGCAGCTACTGCTTTGCCACATTTCCGCACCTTGGAAGGCGAGACCGGCTCTCGCCCTCGGACCGCGAGGCGCTGATCGATGCGATGGTGGATGCCGGCGTCGGCAAGATCAACTTCGCCGGCGGAGAACCGACCTTGATACGCGACCTGGGGCCTCTTTGCGAACGCATTAAGAGGCGCAGCCGCGGCCGTTGCGCGGTATCGCTCGTCACCAACGGAGCGCGTCTGGGTCCGCTGCTCGAAGACTGGGCGGAGTGGATTGACTGGGTGGCGCTCTCCATTGACTCCGCCGACGACAGCACGAATGCCGACCTCGGACGGACACGGGCCGGAAGACCCTACGCGCCGGTCATGCTGGAATTGGGAGCCGCGGCGAAACGTCGAGGCGTCCGGCTCAAGTGTAACACGGTCGTCAGCCGGCTCAATGTCGGAGAAGACATGCGCGACTATATCACGGAACTGGCCCCGGAGCGCTGGAAGCTGTTCCAGATGCTGCCGGTGGCAGGCGAGAACGACGACGCCGTGAGGGAGCTGTCGATCCCGGAGTCGGACTTCCGCGCATTCGTCGAGCGCCACATGGCACTGCGCGAGGTCGGCATCACCATCGTGCCCGAAGACAATGACGCGATGACCGAATCCTATCTTATGATCGGTCCAGACGGACGCTTCTTCTGGCACGTTCCTCACCTGTCGGGAAGGACGCTCGAATACGGTCCGTCCATTCTGGAGGTGGGTTTCGGCGAGGCGCTGCGGCAGATCGGCTTTTCGCGGGACAAGTTTCACGCCAGGGGCGGAGACTATGACTGGCTGCGGCGGGCCGGAGGCGCAGCGCATGCATGACATGGCCTTGTCGGAACTTCTCGCGGCGCGCGGCTTCGTGGGGGAAAACGAGAAAAGGGCGCGGGAGGCGCTGTACCGGGCCGGGCTTACCCGGCCCGGTAAGATCCGCATCGCCGCCGGCAAGCTCGCGGCGGTCGACAAGGCGCTCGGGGCCGCCTTCGTGCGCCATTGCCGGAAACCCGCCTGCCAGCCGCCCGTTTCGGACGCCCGCCGTCCAGTCCGCGCCGCAATGCGAGTTTTGCGGCGGAAGCGACAATCGCCGAGCGGTGGAGGAGATGGTGGCCGCGATGAAGGTGGCCGGCTGGCGGAAGCTGCTTGTCGTCGGCGGGTCGCCGGGCACACGCGGCGATCTGGAGAAGCTCTGCTATGGCCGCCTCGGTCTACGCTTCATCACCGAGGACACCGCCTCCGACAGGAAGACCGTCGGCGGCATGCTGGACTGGTCGGACGTGACGGCAATCTGGACTTCGACGGAGATAGCGCACAAGGCAACGGCCGCGCTTCTGGGTCCGAAGGTGTTCCGGGTTTCCCGGCGCGGCGTGGCGGCGCTTGCCAATGCCGTTCGGGACCGCTGCAGGGCGATGCCTGGCCGAGCCTAATCGAGAGCGCTGCGGGCCTCGCCCGGCCGCGCCGCCGATCGTCCTCTCACAGCGTCACGCCGTTGCCCTCGCTGCGGTCGAGATGCTGCGTCGAGCGCTTCTGGAGGCCATGCCTCGCAGGCGGAGAACAAGAAGGAGCTTGACGTCGACATTCAGCTATGGTATTTCATTACCTTCTAGCTACGGAGATTTGAAATGCCATACATAGAACCCAACGATGTCATCTCACCCAGAACTCGCTGGAAACTGATCGCTGTGCTTGACAATCGCGGCCCAAGCGAAATCGCTTATGCACTGGGAGAATGGGATGGCGAGCCCAAGATCGCCGTTCGATGGAACGGCGATGATGAACATCCGATCGGCAACCCGCAAAGCCGTGGATTGCCGACTTGGACGATGCTCGACCAAGATTTGTACCTGCCGATCATGCAAAACCTGCCGACAGACAAGCAGCTGCTGGCTCGCACGTTGCTTGACATCGAGGTGTACCCGGTAGTCGAGTTGAAAATCGACCATCATCCGAGTGGACGCCACACGCTGAAGAAGCGGGTGAGCGGACAGCAAATGTACCAAGACTGTTCTGGTAGCCCCGGCCTTTTCGGCAACGTGGACAAGCTAGAATTCCTGAAGGCTTATTGCAGCAAAGTGAAAAAGCACATGGAGGATGGCTCGCGAGTCATCCTGCACGACTTCTAGCACGGAACGGCCCGCAACGATGCCGGGAGCGTTCAGTTTGGCATCAACCAGTGTATCGGCATGAACATCGTTGCCGCACGGCGATGTTCCGGGCAATTTGGTGGACATGAGCGGACCCCTGAAACCAAGGCCGAACGCCGCGTGAATGGCGGCATGGCCGGCGAGGTCGCGTTGCGGGATGGCGTGCCATTCCGGCCAGCCTGCGTTTCTTTCGATCTTGAAGTCGGCAAGGACAATCGTATTCATGCCCTTGGGGCGGTGCGCGGGGATACCGGCCGCAGTCTGACGCATTCCGGCGCTAGTCTGGCAGCCGGGCTCGCAAAACTCGACGCTTTGGCCGACGGCGCATCCTTTCTGCTGGGCCACAACCTGATCGCCTTCGACTTGCCCCATCTAAAGGCGGCGAAGCCGGACCTCCGGCTGCTCAATCTTCCGGCCGTGGATACGCTTCTTCTCAGCCCTCTCGCCTTCCCCCGCAACCCCTATCGCAGCCTCATCAAACACTATCAGGACGGGGCCCTCAGCAGCGGGCGCCGGAACGATCCGGAGTGGGATGCCCGCATCGCGCTGGAGGTGTTCGGCGACGAGCGCAAGGCATTGGCGACGGCCGCACCGGATTTGCTTGCCGCATGGCATTGGCTGTGCACGCCGGATTCTCCTGGCCGGGACCGCGCCCTGGACGAGTTTTTCCGGCATGTCCGGCAAGCCCGCCGGCCGTCGCAGACAGAGGCCAGGGCGGCGATAGGACGGCGACTGGAGAATACCGCCTGCGCCACCCAGGCACGCGAGACAATCGCGGATGCGGCGACGTTTGGCTGGCCGCTGGCCTATGCCCTGGCATGGCTGTCGGTGGCGGGCGGCAACTCGG
>JAPOYQ010000486.1 GCA_026706505.1 Gemmatimonadota bacterium | reverse complement strand
AACCGTAGAGGCGAGCGCGATCAGCTTTGTCGTCGAGCTTTTGGGCGCGGGATAGTTGGCCGTGTTCGCGGTTGAGGGCCGCTTCGGCCTCGTTGTCGGAAGCCCGATCGAATTGCAGCCAAGAGAGCAGGCTAAAGGCGAGGGCTCCACCGAGAAAACTGATGTAGGGGAACTCAGTCACCGAGATCGTGTGGGCACCCCCGCCCAGCGATTCGAGCATGACAATTTTGTCGATTTCGGTTTTGTCGAAAGTGAAGATCTTGTCGTTGACGCGCATGATGACCAGATCTTGGGCCTTTTCGATCAGATTGCCTTCCACCAAGCTGCCATCGGCCAGATAGAGCCGGGTGTCTGCCCCAGTGATAGGTGCCGGTTCCGTCTCGGCGAGGGCCATGACGGGCTGCAAAACGAGGCACAAGCAAGCAACTAACGCCGTGTAGCGCTTCATGTTAAGGCTCCTCTTGGTAGCTTTTCGCAAATATACTAGGTCGATGCCTAATGTCAATAGATGAGACGCCTGCCAGCATGAATCGTTCCTGCGAACGGGATGCCGTGACCGAACTCTCCGAAATGACGATTGCCCAGATACGCGCACAGGTGGCGGAGTGGGAAAGCGGCGATCCGGGCTGGGCCTTGCTCGAAAAAGATCGCCGCGTTGGCGTCCGGCGCTTGGTAGTCGAGCGGCGGCGGCGCGATGCGCGGGAGCAGGCGGAATCCCAACGGCGCGAGCGGCTCATGCACTTTGAACGGCACCTTTGGGCACAGGGGGTGCGCCGAGTGGCTGGCGTCGATGAGGCTGGGCGCGGCTGCTTGGCGGGGCCTGTGGTGGCCGCCGCCGTCGTCTTGTCGCCGGACTGCGTCATCGCCAAGATAGACGATTCTAAAAAGCTGTCGCGGACCCAGCGCGAAGCTCTGTACGAGGAGATCGCGGCCAAGGCCCTAGCGGTGGGGATAGGGCAGGTCGAGGCTGAGGAGATCGACCGGTTGAACATTCTACAGGCCTCGCTCAAGGCCATGCGCTTGGCACTGGAGAATTTGCACTCCCCGCCCGACCGGGTGCTGATCGACGGGCACCTACCGGCGCGCAGTCCCTATCCCGAACGAGCCATCATTGATGGAGATGCCCGCTCGCTGTCGATTGCCGCGGCCTCAATCGTGGCTAAAGTACACCGGGACCGCCTGATGTGCGAATGCGATGCCCGCTATCCCGAATACGGGTTTGCCGCGCACAAAGGCTACGGCAGTGCCGCGCACTTAGCCGCGCTAGACGCCCATGGCCCTTGCCCGCTGCACCGCCGCAGTTTTGGTCCGGTGGCTGCACGAATCGCCGAGCCGCGTTCGGAGCTTTTCCTCTCTTTTGCAGAGGGCATATACGACTGCGCCAACTTCGCCGAACTAGAGAGGTTGGGACAGTTAGTCAAAGAGGCTGCCGACGAGTTAACGGCTGACGAACTAGCGGCCCTGAGAGGGGCCTATCGGGAACAGCGCGACAAGTTGGGGAACATCGGCCGGCAGGGCGAAGCGGCGGCCGCAGCCTATCTGGAAGAACGGGGCTACCGGATCCGGGCGCGCCGCTATCGCGCTGCTGGAGGCGAGATAGACTTGGTGGCTGAAGAGCGGGGCGAGTTGGTCTTTGTCGAAGTAAAGGCCAGCCAGCGCGCGTCTCGCCCCGAACAAAGGGTAAATCGCGCCAAGCGGCAGCGTCTAGCGCGGGCCGCCCAGCACTATGTCCAATACGGTGCCGCGGCCGATGCGATCTGTCGCTTCGATGTGATCGCTGTGTGGTTGCGCGCGACCGACGCAGAGATTGAGCATTGGCCGGACGCGTTCAAGCTCCCTGATTAAGCGGCCAATTCGCTATAGACGATCTGTCCACCGACGATAGTGGCCACGGCTTTGCCTTTTAGGCGGTAACCGGCAAAGGGAGTGTTCCGCGATTTGGAGCGGAAGTGCGCGGGGACTACCTCCCATTCGCGCGTTAGGTCGAGGAGGGTTAGATCCCCAGGCATCCCCGAGGTGAGCGCGCCTCCGGGTAGGCGCAGGATGCGCGCCGGGTGGCAGGTCCAGCACGCGATGGCCTCGCGTAGGGTCAGAACGCGATCCACCAAATAGGTCAAAGTGAGACCGACGGCCGTCTCTAGGCCGACAATGCCCATGGGAGCTTGGGTTAGGGGTTGGATTTTTTCCGCGGCCGTGTGTGGCGCATGGTCGGTCGCAATGACTTCTATGGTACCATCGGCTAGTCCTGCGAGCATGGCCTCGACATCGGCGGCCTCGCGCAGCGGCGGGCTCATCTTGGCGGCCGTGCCTTGGCGCTCGACCTCGCGGTCGGTGAGTACGAAGTGATGGGGTAGTACTTCGCAGGTTACGGGTAGGCCGTCGGCTTTGGCGCGCCGGACCAATTGCGCGGTGCCGGCCGTGCTGATATGGGCGATGTGCAAAGAGCCGCCGGTCTGGCGGACGAGTTCTATATCGCGGGCGACCATTTCCTCCTCACCTGCTGCTGGCATCCCCTTGACACCGAGGCGCGCGGCTACTTCACCTGCGTGCATACAGCCGCCGGCCGTAAGCGACTTGACCTCTTCGTGCGGGAAGATGGGCCGGTCGAGGTCGCGGGCAATTTCAAGGGCGCGGCGCATCAGGGCCTCGTCTTCGACGGGGTCGCCGTCGTCGGAAAAGGCCACCGCACCTAACCCAGCCAATTCCGCGAGGGGGGCGAGCGCACCGCGTCCTTGGCGACCCACGGTTACGCAGGCGATTGGATAGTAGCGCACGCTGGCCGTCTGCGCTCGCTCCAACGCTAGTTGCAAATGGTCGCTGCTGTCTGGGGGAGGGTTGGTATTGGGCATGGCGGCCACCGCGCAGATGCCGCCGGCCGCAGCCGCGGCAGTGCCGCTCTGAATCGTTTCCTTGTGTTCGTAGCCCGGTTCGCGGAGGTGAGTGTGAATGTCGATAAAACCTGGAGCGACCACCAAGCCGGCGGCCATCAGGATGGGCACGTCTGGAGGTATTGGGAGGCTGGGGGCCGACTGGACTATTTTACCTTGGCGGATGAGGATGTCCCCTATGACATCGGTGCCATTGGCCGGGTCGATGAGGCGTCCTTGGCGGACGAGCAAGTCGGCAGAAAATTTAGACATGGGAGAGGGCGACGAGTGGGGCGAGCCAGTCGATGGTTTCTTCTAGGGTCAATGGGTTGCCGGCTAGGGCTAGGCCTCGTTGTCGCAGGTGGCGGGCTAGCTGCACGGATTGTGGTGCCGCTAGCCCGCTGATAGCATCGAATTCGGGATGGGATAGCACGGTGCGGGCCGGTCCTTGCAGTTCGATGCGGCCTTGGCGCAGAACCACTACGTGGGTAGCTAGGCGGCCGACTAATTCCATATCGTGGCTGATCAACACGAGGGTGCGTCCTTGGCCACTCAGCTCGGCGAAGAGCTGGCACAAGCTGACTGTAGTCTGGGGATCGAGGCCGGCGGTCGGTTCGTCGAGCACGAAGACCTCTGGATCCATGGCGAGGACGCCGGCGAGTGCAACGCGACGCCTTTCGCCTCCGCTCAACGAGAGGGGCTGGCGCGGCCCGAATTCTTCCAGCGGCATGCCCACCATGTCGAGTGCGCGCGCCACGAGGCTATCGACGCGCTCGGGAGCAAAACCGAGATTGCGCGGCCCAAAGGCCACATCCTCGGCCACGGATTCGGCGAAGAGTTGGAGTTCGGGAAACTGGAAGGCCAAGCCGACGCACTGGCGCACGCGAGCCGGGGGCTGGGAGCCGATGTCGCAGCCGTCGAGGAGCACGCGACCGCGAGAGGGTTTGAGCAGAGCGTTGAAGTGCTGGGCGAGAGTGGTCTTGCCCGCGCCGTTGGTGCCTACGAGGGCCAGTATGGAGCCGACGGGGATGTTTATATCAATGTCGCGAATGCCGCAACGCTGGATGGGCAGATGCTCGTCGTAGAGGTGTGTCAGTTCTTCGGCTGCTAGTTTGCTTGGGGTCGGTGCCGGCGGAGAAGGCGGAGTCCAAGGCGGTAGGGGCGTCTGGGGTTTTAGCACAGCTAACGCGTCGGACAGGGTGTCTAGCTCCAAGTGGGTCTCGGCCAATGACAAGTGAGTGGCAAGGGCACTTGCAAAAGGAAGGCCGAGGCCGAGGCCGCGAAGCTTGAGCGGGTCGGCAAAGAGAACAGCAGGGGGTCCGTCTGCGTGGACCCGACCCGAGTGGAGGACGATGACGCGGTCGGCGCGAGCGACTTCTTCTGGAGACTGGGTGATGAGTATCGTCGCGATACCGTATGCGGTGCGCAGCCGCTGGAGCAACTCGGCTACTTGCTGTCTTTCGCCGGGGTCGAGCAGGGCCGTCGATTCGTCCAAAACGAGATAGCGCGGTCGCATCGCCACTACTGCGGCAATGGCCACGCGTTGTTTCTCGCCACCGGAGAGCTTGTGCGGCGGATAGCGGCGGTAGGCTTCGAGGTCGAAAGCGGCGAGTGTTTCTTCGACGCGACGGTGAATTTCATCGCTGGTTAGGGCTAAGTTTTCCAAGCCAAAGGCCAATTCGTCGGCGACCGTGGTGCCGACTAGCTGATCGTCGGGGTTTTGTAAGACCATGCCGACTAGCTGGCGGATGGAGCGGAGTTGGGTCGGGTCGCTGGCGTCCATGCCATCGACGAGGACCCGGCCCTCTTGGGGTTGTTGCAGTCCGTTTAAGCAGCGGGCGAGGGTGGTTTTGCCCGAACCATTAGCGCCGATGAGGGCGATGTTTTCTCCGGGGCTGATTTGGAGGTCAATAGAGCGCAAGGCGGCTAGGCCCTTGCGATAGCTAAGGCTGAGTTTTTCGACGCGGATCATAGGGCGGCAGCATACGGCAAAAAAATTTTGCCGTCAAGGAGGGTAAGTTGACAGCTAGAGGGTGAGATTGTTTATTCAGATTCAAGGAGTTACGAAAATTAGGAGCGTTGCCAATTGAGCGCGCTCGCAACGCGCTTTTTGGCGAGGATATGATCTTATGAGCAAGATACTGTGCAGGTGGGTTTGGCTGTTCGCTGTTGGGGTCGTGGGGTGCAGCGATTCGGAAGAGGAACTCCAGATCGTCGGGCCCGGTCTACCGGAAGGGTCGGGCCGTGTCTATCCCATCTCAGCCGTTAGATTCTCGTCCAACGACGGAGTCGAGGTGAGCGCGCTTTTTGGTACGCCGGAGGCCGACAGCCTGCCGGTGGTGATCCTGCTGCACGATCTAGGCGGGAGCAAAAGCGATTGGTTGAGCGCCACCGACACGTACGCGGCCTTACTCGAACGCGGCTATGCCGTCTTAGCCATCGACATGCGCGGGCACGGCGAAACCCCGCTACCCGATGACCGCCAAGTCTTGGAATTGATCGATCTAGAATTGAGCGTTCTCGATGTCCATGCCGCGCTGGTCTGGCTGCAGAGCCAGGCCAAGATCGATGCCAGCCGTATCGCGGTCGTGGGCAGTGGCTCGGGGGGAAATGTGGCCTATGTGAGTTTGGGCAGTTTTCCCGAGCTAATAAAAACCGGTATCTCCCTCTCCCCGGGGCTGTGGGGGGCTGCTTCACTGGAGCCGTTGGTCATCGGGACCGGCTTCGAACCGTTTGCCCCGCGGTCCATGCTCTTTATGGTGGGTGATCAAGACCAAGTGCAGGCCGGAGATGTCATTCTCAGCTATGTCGATTTCGCCCGCAGCTTAGAGAAACAGACGGCCGAGCCAAAGGAGCTGCGCGTTTTTACAGATTCGGCTGACCACGGCTGGGCATTGCTCAACAATGTGCCCGAGGCGCAGGATCTGTTCTTCCTTTGGTTGGAGGAAAACCTCTAGACAAACCCCACCTGCGGTGCCCAGCGCATGGACTCGCCTCCTGCCATTGCCGTCGTCATTCCCGCCTGTGACGAAGAAGAAGCCATCGGCAAGGTGCTGCAAGACATACCGGATATCGCACAGCAGGTCATCGTCGTTGATAATGGCTCCGGCGACGGCACCGCCGAGGTGGCCCGCCGCTTGGGTGCCTGCGTCGTCGGCGAGCCGCGCCGCGGCTACGGTCAAGCCTGTCTGGCGGGCATGGCCTATCTCAAGAGTCCGGATATCGTCGTCTTCCTCGATGGCGACTACAGCGATTACCCCGAGGATATGTCGGCTTTAGTAAGTCCGATCGCCGTAGATCGCGCCGATATGGTTATTGGCTCGCGGGTTTTGGGCCGGCGAGAAAAGGGTGCTCTCTTGCCCCAAGCTCGGTTTGGCAATTGGTTGGCCACCTTCTTAATTCGCCTGTTGTTCGGCGTCACTTTTACGGATTTGGGGCCTTTCCGCGCATTGCGCTACGACGCGCTCATGCGGCTAGAGATGCAGGATTGCAACTTTGGCTGGACCGCAGAGATGCAGGTCAAAGCCGCTCGGTTGGGCCTGCGCACAGCCGAAGTGCCCGTGCGCTATCGCCGCCGCATCGGCACCTCCAAGATCACCGGCACACTCAGTGGCACGCTGCGGGCCGGATACAAAATTCTCTGGACCATTTTCCGCTATGCGCGGTGGCGTCCTACGCGGTCTCGGGGATAGGTTGGCATTGCGCAATGCAGCTGGTAGACTACGATTTTGACCTGCCCGATGACCTGATCGCCCAACGCCCGCCGCCTGAGAGAGACCAAGCGCGTCTTTTGGTCTTGAACCGGGCGGATGGCTCATTGCGGCACCTGCACTTTGGTGCCATCGCCGATCAGCTTGCGCCCGGCGACACTCTAGTATTGAATCAGACACAGGTCGTGCCGGCTCGGCTCCGGGGCCGTAAAGTCGCTACCGGAGGGCAGGTTGAACTGCTGCTGCTCAGACCGCTAACTGCGAGCGATTGGCTAGCTATGGGGCGGCCTGGGCGGGGCCTAAAATCCAAGACGCGGTTGGAGTTTGGCGGTGGAGCGGTGGAAGCGCACATCGTCGAGCAGGTTGCGCCGGGGCGGTTCCGCGTGCGCTTTGCCGTCGAGGACGTGCTGGCGCGTCTGGAAGAGATCGGGGAAATACCGCTGCCTCCCTATATTCGGCGGCCGCCCGAGGCTGAGGACCGAGAGCGCTATCAGACTGTTTATGCGGCGCGTCCGGGAGCCGTTGCCGCGCCTACGGCTGGCTTGCACTTTACCCCTCAGTTAATCGCTGAGATTGCTGCCAAGGGTGTGGCTGTCTTAAAGGTACTCTTGCACGTGGGGCCGGGCACGTTCGAGCCGGTGCGCTGCGCTGACCCGCGCCAACATGTACTCGAGTCTGAATACTGCGAAATCGACGAGCCAGTGGCGGCCGCGCTCAGGCGTTGCCGCGCGGCCGGTGGACGCATCGTCGCCGTCGGGACTACCGTGGTGCGGACCTTGGAGTCGAGCGTCGATGCCGAGGGCAATGTGTGTGTCCGTAGGGGCCTTGCGGATGCGTTTATCTATCCGCCCTACGCATTCAAAGCGGTCGATATGTTGGTAACGAACTTTCACTTGCCGCGCTCGAGTCTGTTGTTGCTCGTAGCGGCCTTCGTCGGTCGGGAACGACTTTTGGCCGCCTACCGCGAGGCTATAGAGCGGGGCTATCGCTTTTATAGCTATGGCGATGCCATGATGATCGTGTGACGCTGTGGAGCGCATAACTGCCATCGTCCCGGCCGCTGGCCGGGGACAGCGCATGGGAGCAGACCGGCCCAAGCAGTACCTCCCTTTAGGAGGCCGACCCGTGCTCTGGCACGTACTCGCGCGTCTCAAAGCGAGCCCACTGGTGACCGATATCGTCTTGGTCGTGCGGCGAGAGGACATGGACTATTGCCGCCGCCACTTGAGCGAGAGTGGGGACTTTGGCAAAGTCACTGCCCTCGTCTCTGGGGGTGCTGAGCGCAGTGCATCCGTGTATCGAGGCTTGCAGGAGACCCGCGCCGATATGGTCTTAGTACACGACGCCGTGCGACCGTTTATTTCAGAGAGGCTGCTGGAACGGGTGGTCGTCGCCACCCGCGAGCACGGAGCGGCGCTGCCCGCTTTGCCGGTGGTAGAGACGATCAAGGAAGTGGCAGACGGTCGAGTCATCGGCACGCCGCGTCGCGAGCGGCTATGGCAGGCGCAGACCCCGCAGGGCTTTGACCGCGAACTGCTCCTGAGGGCATATCACGCGGCTGGGACCGACGTGGTGGCCACTGACGACGCCGCGCTGGTCGAGCGACTGGGCCACGCGGTCTGCGTCGTGCCTGGCGAGGCCGACAACCGCAAGCTCACCACGCCCGAAGATCTGGCTTGGGCCGAGTGGCGAGTACGCGAAAGGGAACAGGTGCCTGCTATGGGCTTGCGCATAGGACAGGGCTATGACGTGCATCGCTTGGAGGAAGGACGGCTCCTAATTTTGGGTGGGGTCGTCGTGCCTTTTGCTCGGGGATTGTCGGGCCATATCATCCGCAGGCCGCGCCGTCAAGTATTCGGGGTAATCCCCAAGAGTTTCGCACCAATGATCGGCCGCGCGGCCAGTCTCTCGACCTGGGCCGGAAAATATGCCGGCGAAGTGATCCGCGTGTCGTCCGTCGTCGCGCCGCGCACCCGCCTGGGGTCGATGTTCCTGAA
>JAPOYQ010000591.1 GCA_026706505.1 Gemmatimonadota bacterium | reverse complement strand
CCCACGGCCACCGCACCGAGCAGGGCGAGACCTAGGCCGTGCACAATCGGCGTGCCGCCACCGGTCTCAACACCCGCCTTTTGCGCGATCGGCCCCCACCATCCCATCGGCCTCGCCTCTTTGTAGAAGGCCAAGAGCTTTTCCTCTGGCTCTGGCTTGGTGCAAAGTGCCACCGCGATCCAGAGCAAGCACGTCGCGGCAATCGACGAGAGAACTATCACATACACCGCATCCTGCCCCGCATCAATCAAATGGGCGAAAACCACGTACTTGTTCAGGAGAAAGACTATCGGTCCGCCGAAAGAAGCGGCCAATCGCGCCTTGCCGTTAAAGCGCCACCACCACCACTGGCCCCAATTAGCCGTCAGTTCGGCCGAGGAAAGCCCGAGCATGAAGACCGCGATATCGATGACGTTCTCGGCCTGTAGCGCGACCGCCAGCGAAAGGCCCATGATCGCCAGCATCACCACCCGGCCGATGCCCATGTAGTGACCCATCTCAGCGCCGCGTTTGATAAAGCGCCGATACACATCGTTGATAAAGACCTGGGCCCCGAAGTTCATGTTGGAGTCCACCGTGGACATGATCGACGCGAACATCGCCACCAGCGCCAGTCCCAGAAGACCTGAAGGCAGGTAGTGGCCTAGCAGGAGACCGTAGGCCAACTCCTTGTCCATGCTGCCGTCGTGCAGGCCCGGCCATTTGACCATCGCCCCTAGGGCCGGCAGAGTCAGCACCGCCAGCATGAGGAAGAGCACGATCTCGGTCCAGACGTACATCCGCGTCGCCTCGCGGCTGTTGCGGCACGACAGCAGCCGTTGGCCCTCCATCGCTCCGGCCATCGGGGCCACATCGCCGCCATAGCCGATCGCGGTTCCCATCGTCCACGCGATAATCCCCACCACCCCCAAAAGCTCGTGACTCATCGGCGGATGCCAGCTAACGACCCCTTCCCCGAACTGCGTGACCAGTGCCTGATAGAGCCCTGTCGGCCCGCCGAAGTCGGCCCAGACCAAGCCCATCAATATCAGCGAGGATGCGATCATGATTGCGGTCTGGATCAAATCCGACATCACCACGCCCATATAGCCGGAGAGCACCACATAGACTAGGATGATCGGAATGACCAGCAAAAAGGTCTCAAAGCGCGACCAGCCCAAGAGCGCCTCAGACACTTTAGTCAGCCCCAAAAGCCCAGCCCCAGTCCAGGCTACCACTGCGACAAAGGCGCTGCGCATCGAGACCCAAGCGCGCATCGTCGACGCGGCCGCACCGCCAAAGCGGAGCTCGTAAAATTCCGGTGAGGTAAAAATTTTCAATCGCCGCCAGCACGCGGCAAAAAGCAGCCCACCGATCATCAGCGCCAGCCCGAAGCGGCTCAGGTACCACCAGCAGATAAAGGTCCCGGTGATGACCGTCATGCCGCAGTACGCTGGCGCTACGTCTGCGTTCATGCAGGTGACCGCATAGCTGGTGCCGCTCATCCACCCCTTCATCTTGCGCCCACCCAAGAAGTAATTTTCCATGCTCTGTTGGGCGAATCTCCTGTAGTACAGTCCCATCCCCACCAAAAAGAGCATGTAGAGCGCCATCAGCGCGTAATCCAGACCCGACACAATCCCTCCTTTGTCCGGGAAGCAGCTAGTTTTTGTGCCGCTCTCTATGCAGAATTAAAAACGCCGCGTCAAGTTGTGGTACTAACTAACTCGGGATAGCTTCGCTTGCAATCTGTATGGCCAATTATCGTTATTCTTTGCCAGCGCATCGATCCTTCTCTACAGCAAAAAGGCCGGCCTCATGCCCGCACCCATCCTCCTGACCGACGCCCAAGTCCAAGCCTACCTGACCAACGGCTATATCACCGTGCAAACTGCTCACCTGCCCGCGGTTCACCACAATATCCATCGCCAAATTGAAGCCCTCTTCGCCACCGAAGGCAATCCCGGTAACGACATCCTCCCCAAAGTTCCGGACCTATATCAAATCCTCCGCGATCCCGCTGTTGACGGTGCTCTTCAGAGCCTCCTCGGCCCTTCCTACCTCATCCACCCGCACCGCCACTGCCACCACAATCCCAGTGGGTCCCAAGGCCAAGGCATGCACCAGGACAGCTATGAAAACGACCAGAACGTGCGCCACCACCGCACCCGCTGGACCATGGCCTTCTACTATCCGCAGGACGTCAGCTTGGATATGGGCCCGACCGCGATTTTGCCAGCCACTCAGTACTACAATTCATCAAAACAAGCCTACGAGCGGGAAGAGCAGCCCCTCTGCGGTCGAGCCGGAACGGTGACCATCGTCCATTACGACCTCTGGCACCGCGCCATGCCCAACGCCAGCGCCAGCGACCGCTTCATGGTCAAGTTCCTCTTCACTCGCATGGGCGAGCCGCAGATACCCTCGTGGGATCATCGCGACGGCACTTGGCAAGCCGAAGGCACCGACCCACCCGCCGATCTGTGTCGTCGCGCTTGGGACTGGATGCGCGGCACCGATGGCACCGCAGCCTCCACGGCGGTTTCGCTCGACGAGTTGCGTCAGACCCTAGACGCCGAAGCCGAAGCCGAGCGGCTGCGCGCCGTATACGCCTTGGCTGCTCGCGGCAAAGAAGCAATGCCCGTCCTCTTGAACGCGCTGCGCGGCGAGGCCAAAGCGCGTCTCGAAACCAACCTAGCGAACGCACACACCAACCCCAGCCAACTCGACGCGGTCTTTGCCCTTTCCGCTATTGGCCGCCCCGCTGTGCCCCACATGGTGGAACTGCTCGACGAAAACGACTGGTGGCTGCGCGCCGCGGCCGCCGATGTACTCGGCGACTTGGGCACCACAGCGTCCGACACCGTGCCCCATCTCACCCGCGCCCTCGACGACGAGGCCGAGTGGGTGCGGCGCAATGCAGTCGAGGCACTCGGCAATATCGGCCCAGCCGCTGCTGAAGCCGTGCCCGCCCTGAGCCGTCGCCTGCGAGATTCCGAGAGCTGGATCCGCCACAACGCCGCACTCTCACTGGCCAAGATCGGCCCAGCCGCCGCCGAAGCTGTGCCCGCCCTGTGCAAAAATATCGACGACGAGGACCGCTACGCCCGTGCCAATGCGGCCGTGGCTTTGGAGCGCATTGGCGCATAGCGCTCTGGTAGCACTTACTTTTCGCAAAATCAAGACAGACGAGGACGCTCCGAAATTTTCTCGTTGACATGATTACGCTCTTTCCGCGCCTTTTACTTCATTAAACTCCTCTCAGAAAAGTGTCCATGACGACTGCATTGGCCCAGCCAGCACTTGACGACGCCCTCCGGCACTACGCCGCAACACTCGGTTTCCCGTCTCTTTCGAGCTACATCATCTGGTGCCGCAAAAACGGCTTGGCAATCCAGCGCGACAAAACCGAGAGCCAGCTCGCAATCGAGCGCCAACTCGCCGCCGACACCTTGCGGCCGATCGCACCACACCCCGGCCGCAGCCACACCCCGGGACGCGCCCGCCTCATCGACCGGGCCTTCCGCGGCGAGATTCCTCCAGATGAGATGTATCCGCTCAGCCGGAAGCTCGTCGCGCTCTTCGCCGCGGCCGAAGACCCTCAGCGCCGTCAAGCCCTCTACCGCCTGCTCAAGCACGTAGAGCGACGCACCGACCTCCTCGGCCTCAAAACGGGATTCCTCAATCGGACGCGCGAAGAGGGCAACAACTACGAGGACGCCCTGGGGCAACTCGCCCGCCACTACGGCGACTGGCTCCGGCCCGTCGAGGAGTGGCGCACCGACCTCCTCAGCCCTCGGGCGCAGTTCCGCAGCCTTACCCGGTATCTACTAGCCCGCTACGAGGTGCCGCCTTTTATGGACACCGCCTTCCTCCAAGGAGACCTTCTGACAGCGCACCGCGAGCAGGAGTGGTTCAAGCACATCGGCATCGGCCAGAACATCCGCAAGGCCGACCTGCCGCTGCGGCTGACCAAGCGCATGGCGCACCTTTTTCCCAGTGCCCATCGGCGCTGGTCGGTCGCGCGCGCCCTGCGCTGGGCGCAATTCGCCGGCATGGGCGGACATGCGAGTCGGGCCGTTTTATCCACGCGGCTGAAGGACTACCAGGGAGACGAGCCGTTCTGGGAGACGGTAATGCTCTTTTTTGCCAATCAACCCATGCTGGAACCCACTTACATCGGCCCAATTGTCGATTATATCCACTACCAGAAATTCGTGCCCCAGCAATTGCCCGGCCCCAACGGCCAGTTCATTGAGGGGCCACCGGCTCAGCCCAACTTTTCGATGAAGGGCCGCAGCATCATCAAGCTGCTGCGCTTGGTCGATGAGTGGCACGGCGACCTCAACGCCGACGACTACGCCCTCGGCGAGGAAGATGTGTGGGAAGCGTCTGGCTTTCGCGAATTCGAGTGGGAGGAAGAAGATGCCTTCTCGGGCGAGCGCGTGCGTTGGTCAATACGCGAGCTGCACACCGCGCTCGACCTGCTAGCCGAAGGGCGCGTCATGCACCACTGCGCCGCCTCGTATGCCCGGCGCTGCTCAGAGGGCAAGCGGTCGGTGTGGTCGATGCAGCTAACCTACCCGGTCAAGCTGCCGCAGCGCATTCTGACCATTGCCCTCGACAACCACAAGAAGACTGTCGTCGATTATCGGGGGAAGTACAACATGCACCCCCACGACAACAAGCGCACCGCCAAAAAGCACTGGCAGGACCGGCCCTATCTCTACTATCTGCGGCAATCGCCGCGCATCTTGCGCCTGTGGATGGAGCGCGAGGATCTGCGGCACGACTAGCGAGGCAATATGAAGGTCGAGGGCGATCGTAGAAACTGGAAGGAAGGATAGGCTACAAGAACCCTTTGAACAGGATCGCGCTCATAGTGGACAACCAGCTAGCTAGTACGATGCCGATGGTCCAGCGGAAATAGGTGTCGACCTTCTCGTGGAGCTTTTGAACCGACGTGTCGATCTTCTCATTTAGCTTTTGAGCCGACACCTCTCGCTTCCCATCCAGCATCTGAACCGACGTGTCGATCTTCTCATTTAGCGTCTGAACCGACGCCTCCCACTTCCCATCCGACGTGTCAATCTTATCATTCAGCGTCTGAAACGATACCTCTCGCTTCCCATCCGACGTGTCGATCTTTTCGTTCAGACTCCGATACGACGCAGCATTCTCATCGCGCAGTATCTGAACTGACGCATCAATCTTCTCATTTTACTGATACAACGACCCCTCCCGTTTCGCATCACACGCCTCCTTCTTCCCATCCCGCGTTTCTTCCGACCTGTCGATCTTTTCATTCAGCCCCTGAGTTGACGCTTCCCGCTTCCCATCCAGATCCTGAACCGACGTGTCGATCTTATCATTCAGCGTCTGAAACGACACATCCAACTTCTCGCTGACCGCTCGCACATCGCTTTCAATCAGCTCCAAGCGGCGGTTGATCTGCTGCAACACGTCGCGAGTGGTTATCTCAGATGTTTCAGGGGTCATCCCAGTATTGCTCCTCGGTTAGGGTGAAAAGTAAGCCACAGGAGCAGATAAGCAAAATGTGAACCACCTCTTTTATCTGGCGGAGTCGCCGTTGTGCCGCCGCGTTTCTGTATCTAATCGCAGACAATGTGGTCCCTATCCTATACAGCAACCTCTCCCCTTGATAGCTGTCCGTCAGGCCCTATCTTGTTTGTCGCCATGACTACGACCTTTCGCATAGGCGTCACCCGCGACTTTCTCAAGGCCGACGGCACCCTCGGCTTCGGCGACATTGGTCTCGACCTGCTCGACGAAGCCCCAAAGGTCGAGTGGGAGTTTCTAGCGGAAAACACCACCGAACTGCGCCCCGATCAGATTCGCGGCTACGACGGCTTGCTGGTTCTTGCCTCGATAGTTAGCGCCGAGACCTTGCAAGGAGCAGATAAGCTGGCGATCGTCGCCCGCTTCGGCGTCGGCTACGACAGCGTTGACGTCGCAGCGTGCAATGAGCAGGGCGTGCTCTTGACGATCACCCCCGACGGCGTGCGCCGGCCAGTGGCGGTCATGGCCCTGACGTATCTCTTGGCCCTTAGCCACAAGATGCTGGCCAAGGATCGCTTGGTGCGCGAGGGGCGCTGGCACGAGCGCCTCGACTACATAGGCATGGGCGTCACGGGTCGCACGCTGGGGCTGGTCGGCCTAGGCAATATCGGCCGCGAGATCTGCACCTTGGCCAAGCCCTTCGGCATTCACTGCATTGCCGCCGACCCTTTTGTCGATGCTGCACAGGCTCGTGCCGCTGGTGCCGAACTGGTCGAGCTCGACCAGTTGCTGCAACGCGCCGATTACGTCTGCATCTGCTGCGCACTCACTGAGGAAACCCATCACCTCATCGGCGAGCGCGAGTTCTCGCTGATGAAGGAAAGCGCCTACCTCATCAACACGGCCAGGGGCCCCATCGTCGATCAGCAGGCCCTTACCCGCGCTCTGCAACGGGGGCAGATCGCTGGTGCCGGCCTCGACGTCTTTGAAACAGAGCCTGTATCCGAAGACGAGCCGGTGCTGGCACTCGCCGACCAAACCATCGTCGCCCCGCACGGGCTATGCTGGACCGACGAGTGCTTCCGCCTCATCGGCCGCAGCGCCTGCACTAGCCTCGTAGAAGTAGCCTCCGGCCGCTTGCCCCAGTACCTCGTCAATCCCCAAGCGGCCGAGCACCCCCGTCTGAAAGAAAAACTGAACCACTATCGAGCTATCGGATGAAACCCAATAAAGTCAAACGCACCCTCAAAGAGGGCGGCACGGTCATCGGCACTATGACCTTTGAATTTTGCACCCCGGGCATTGCTCGTCTCTCTGCCGAGGCTGGCGCTGAATTCATTATGTACGACATGGAGCACACCGGCTGGAGCGTCGAGACAGTGCGCGACCTGATCGCCACCACCAATTCCGATCACATCGAGCCGTTTGTGCGGGTGCCGGCGACCCAATACCACTTCATCGCCCGTGTCCTCGACGTGGGGGCCCGAGGCGTCATGGTGCCGATGATTAGCGATGCGCAGCAGACCGAGGTCATCGTGCAGTCGGGCAAGTACCCGCCCATTGGCCAGCGCGGCGCAGCCTTTCAAATCGCCCACGACCACTTCGCCGAAGGCTCCATCGTCGGCAAGATCGACCACGCCAATACCGAGGGCTTGCTGATTGCTCAGATCGAAAACCGTCCCGGGCTCGAAAACATCGATCGCATCGCCGCGGTAGATGGGATTGATGTGCTGTGGATAGGGGGTTTTGACCTAAGCAACTTCTTGGGGATTCCCGGGCAGTTTGACCACCCCGAATTCACCGCCGCCCTTGACCGCGTCGTCGATTCCTGCGAGCGCCAAGGCAAAGCCGCTGGCTACTTGGTCAATACCATTGAAGAAGGAACGGAGATGCTGCGCCGGGGCTTCCGCTGCATAGCGTATGGCGGCGACTTGTGGCTCTATCGCCGCGCCTTGGCCGAAGGCATCGAAGGGCTGCGGACGAGCGTCTGGCGGCGCTAAAATAAAAAGGCCCGCCGGGCAAGGGCGGGCCCCATCGTGTAGTCCACTAGCAGCGTCGCTGGCCTATTCGCCCTCCAGCGCCCGCCGCATCGCTTCGCCTTGATCGCGCCAATACCCGTATAGCACCGCTATATCCGTACCGACGCAGAAGTGCCGCACCCCCATGTCGAGAAAGCGCTTGGCATCGTCGGCTGTGTTGATCTCGGCACGCGGATGGACGCCCATCTCTAGGGCCGTCTTAAAGACTTTTTCTTCGGCTGCGGCAATTTCCGGCACGCCGCGCTGGCCGGCCTTGCCGACGCTCATGGAGTAATCGGCCCCTCCCCATTGGACCATCTCGACTCCTTCTACTGAGAGCATGGCCTCTAGGTCGGCGACGGCACTTTCCTTTTCGATCATCAACACCACGACCACGTCGCGCAGCGCTTGGACGTACTCTGGGGTGCCGCCATAGCTCATATAGGCGATGCGCCGCATAGCTACCCCATAGGTGCCTTCGTCCCCGGGCGCGTCGGCGCGCACGCAGCGCACACAGGCCCGCGCGTCGTCTGGGTCGCGCACATCGGCAAAGAGCACGCTGCCAAAACCCGACCCTATGGCCCGCTGGGCTACGTAAGCGCGGTTTTCGGCATCGACCTTGATCATCGTTCCCAAGTCCCATAGCTCGGCGGCCCGGGCGAGATTGTCCAAGTCGTGCAGGTCAAAGGGGCCATACTCGGCGACAAATTCCACATAGTCGTACGCGCCGGTATGTCCTAGGGCTTCGACGATCGAAGGCCAAGTGGTGTGGATGTGGGTGCCTAGCGTGGGCTCGCCGGCGTTGAGTTTTTCGCGCAGCTTGTTGGGTCTCATTGTTTTTCTCCTTTAAAACAGTTCCTCGTCGCGGTCGGTGGCTGGCGGCGGCGCGATCGAAAGCGCCGACACCTCATCGCGCATCTCGGCCGACATGGCAAAGTCGAGCGCGGCGAGCGATGGCTTTAGCTGGTCTAGGTCGCGCCCGCCGACGATCGGCGCGGTCACGTCTCGATGCCCCATGACCCAAGCGACGGCTAAGGTCGCCGGATGCACACCTTGGTCGCCGGCATAGCGCACGAAGCGCTCGGCGACTTCGTAGAACACGGGATTGGCGTAGCGCTTGATGTAGTTG
>JAPOYQ010000730.1 GCA_026706505.1 Gemmatimonadota bacterium | reverse complement strand
CGCGCAATCGACGACCCTTGTAGGCGGTTCCAAAGATTGATGCCCGAGTATTGTTCAATCCGGATGGTTGGGACCAAGAATGAATCGAGGGGCTTATCGCTTTCCTCGTTAGGCAAGATGAACGACCACAGATCCAATGTGCCCCGGTCGTTCTCGGTTAGGATGGACTTGAAGTAGGCGTGAGGAACGGGAAGCGTGACGCCATTTTTATCCTGGGCACCAATCAACTCGGTCGCCCTATCGAAGTAGAAAAGAGGGCCGCAGACGACGTAGGTTTCCAGAATCTCTTCCTTCCCATCCAAATTTCTCGTCTCCTCTTCGAGTTGTTTCCATACCCCTCGATTGAAGCCCGGAACCTGGGGCGACATATTGGAAAGCAGGAACGTCTCGCTGTTTTGCAGTTCCACTTCCCGCTGGTTGGCGCTGGCCACTAAGTGGCCTCTGTCGTACCCAGAGCCCTTATAATCAGGCAGATCGGCACGAAACATCTCCGGGACACGGTAGTCGGAACGGAAATTATCGGTCCGCTCCACTTCGGCGGTTACGTCCGGATCGACGATCTCCAGCGTCCACTTGGCTTGACGAAAATAGTAGGAATATCCCGTGATATAATGGCGATTGAAAATCACCTGATCGGCCTCGGGCATCCCATAACGGGCTTCTCGTCTTGTGCTAGCGTCCTCCATCGGTTGCCTCCTTCTTTAGGTCAGAGTGGTATTACGGACTTGACACGGCCCCCTATTCCGGTGGCTCACAAATAAAGCAGGGCGAATAGCGCTTCTCGCGCCGAGCGCCCACCGGACGAAAAAGCGCAGGCGGCTGGTCGGGTCGAACACCGCGTTTATATGCGTATCCTCCCAACCGCCTTGAGAAAGGAGGGAGTTGCGACCTAAACCTCCCCCCCGGGGCGGGCTAGGCGCAGCTCCCGGCCGCAGGTCTGGAGCAACCCTGCGGCACTATAAGACACGGCTCCCGTCCGGTCTCTCCAGCGCTAGGAGCCGCGCTCGCACGTCGGCCTCTTCTCCACTACCGACGTGCATTATTACTTAGACCGGGCTGGTCATAACCTCCTTCTTCTGGCGGCTCTTGTACCACCAACTCCGGGCCGGCCGGCCCATGCTGCGGCGATAGATTACTTCAGGTATGGCATCCGTAGACGAGCCGCCTGCCACCTTGCGCAGGGGCCGTCGGTCCCCTCTGGCGCTCGCCGCCTATCTTAGTGGGTGGGCGACCAAACACGCGGGTTAGAAGTGGCTCTTGAGTTGACCCCACCCCATCGTCTTGACCGCGGTGGCCTCATCATCGGCCCGCCGCAGCGTTACCTCTGAGTCGGACCCCGAGAATAGGTGCAACGCGTCTCCGTCCAGTTGGTAGGGCCCTCTAAATTCCTCGCTGAACGACGCGAGCATGCCTATTTCCATAAGCTCGATCAGCGGCGGGAGCATCGCTTCTACAAGCTCCAAATCCTCTCCTGCGGCGGCGGCCTCGGTGCGCATCGTTTGGGCCAATAGCTCGAAGAAATCTTGGACGGAATCCCCGTCGCCGACATACATAGAAAAACGCTCGGCTTCGAGAAACAGGCTATCGGCTTGGACGTGGAAGGTTCCACCCATCTCTATCGTCAAGCGGCCGAATGGCTCGCCCTCCACCTCAAGGTCTGCCCAGAAGGCTGCCGCCTCCTCTTGGGAAAGCTGAGACGACATCGCGAGAAAGAATGTGTTGGACTCGTCAAACGACAGGTGAATGAAAGACTCGGGGCTGTACTCGTCTGCTGGCGAAAGCCCTTCCCAAGAGCCGTACAGCGCTGGATCGGCTTGTGCGCACAAAGCAGTTAAAAGCATGGCCCACAAGAGTACCTTTCTCATGATGTCTCTCCTTTTTTGGTAGGTTTCGGCCTTCGCGGCTCGGGTTGCGCCTCTCGATCAGCACACAGCCCGTCGATGTCGTGGAGCGTGTTAGCGGTACCGGCGGTAGCGGTCGCCGCCACCAGCAGCCGTACCACGACCACGGCCCTACTCTAGGGCCACACCAATCTTTTTACCTACCACTCCTCCTGCGACACCTACAATAAGAGCGAGTGGGATCGTACCAGCTATTTCAATCCAGCCTATCGCAATGCCTATACTAGCACCCATCTTCGCGCCTATAACAACCCCGACGATCGCTCCTAATAACAGACCAATCCGTCTTCTTTTCATCGGTAGGGTATCCGTTTGAACTTTTTCGGGTGTTTCTGCCCTTTATCAGACGACTGGAAATTTCAACCGGATACACTACCTGTGCTTGAGTGCTTTTAAATAATATTGCGCCTTTGCCTGCCTCTTGCGAAGTGCCTCTTTATCCTGCATCGACGGTCTCTTGATGCCTAAATCACTCGCGATTACCTTTGCGCTCCCGCCATCGCAGAAAGGCAGATTCCACCAGTAAAAATCATGGTCTGGTACGCCTTTTAGGCTTGCAGGAATACACCCGCTAAACCGGCCGAAACCGCTTAGGCGAATCCTTTGCAGGTTCTTGAGACGGCCTAGCTCTGCTGGGATCGGACCACTTAAAAGATTCCACTCAAGGTCCAGGACTTCTAAATTTTCAAGGCGTCCCAGCTCCGGCGGCAGCGGCCCTTCCAGCAGGTTGGAGTTGAAGTCCAGCGTTTTCAAATTCTTGAGGTCGCCCAATTCCGGCGGGATCGTCTCGATCAATAGGTTGTCGCTCAGATCCAGCACGGCCAGTTTTTCAAGGCGACCCAGCTTCGGCGGTAGCGGCCCCACTAGTAGGTTGTTGCTAAGCTCTATTTTGGTAACACGCCCTCCAGCATCGGTTGTTATGCCATACCATTCACTTAGAGGAGTAGAGGTCCGCCAATTATAGGACTGGTCCCAAATTATTCCCCCGGTCGTCTCATAAAGGACAACGAGCACAGCCCGATCCGAATCGGCCGCACCGTCCCCTGTCTGGTCGTCGGCAGGCTCTGTTTCTTCCTTGGTCTCTTCTGCTGGCTTTTCTTCGCTTGCCTCTTCTTCTGGCTTTGTCTCTGGCTCTGTTTCCACCACATCAAGCACGGTATCATCTGGCACCCCCACCACCTCACCACCTCCGAAAAGGTCTATCAGCGACCCAGCGTCATCCTCTTCAGGGGGCGAGGTCGCAGACGTATCGGCGGCCACGCGGACAACGTAACGAGCTAACACCAAATCGTAGCAATGTTCTTTTACGACAATCTGAGTGATGCCTTGTCCGCAGGCTGATACGTGCAAAAGCTCGCCGTCTTGATGCGATCTTGCAGGGTGGCTTTCGGGCGGGGCGGGGCAATGGCTTTTCTCTGGTGGCGTGGGCCCAACGGCCACGGCTAACACCGAGTCGGTCCCCGCCAGATTGACCACGACAAGGACGCTATCGGCGGTCGTATACACCGTGAAGGTGTGCCACGCCGTCGAGTCCGCCGCGAAAGGAATCGTAGAAGGATCTGGCTCTATCGACGCCGTAGGGAGCGCCAACGCTTTGGCTGCTGCGGTTGACTCAGGAGCGTTGATGCTCCTTTGGTCCGAACAGGCCGCCAAAACAAAAAGGGCGAATACAAAAGCCGTGCGGAAGATCATATCTTTTCCTCCTAAAAAAAGGTAGTGTATCCGTTTGAATTTTTTCGGGTGTTTCTGCCCTTTATCAGACGACTGGAAATTTCAAACGGATACACTGCCGGATCACCGGGAGCCCTAAGCCCTCCAGCAGGGGCCCCTGATCCACCTTGCGACGCGATCCACCCTTACAAAACGACGTCCTCGGCGGCGGCTTGGGCTTGTTCTCTGGAGCCGTAGCCGCTGCCATAGGCTATTTCTTGGCCCCCTCGGTAGGCGGCGTAGAAGAATAGCCGCGGCCGCGAGTGTTCGTAGTAGCCAACGACCAGATACGTGCCGTCTTTTTTGGCGAAAGACCGCCCGGTTTGTTTGACCAGCTTCCATTCTAACATGCTAGCCACCTTGCCAGTCGGAACAGGCCGTAGAGCAAGGCGTAAACCGCTGCGAAGAACAGCACGTAGTGCAGCAGGAAGTCTCTCAACTTCACTGACTGGGACCCGTTAGCTCATCCATCATACTCCCTATCGCGATTATGAAGAGCAGGCCTAAGACCACGACGGCTGTGGTGCCAATAGCTGCGTATTTGGCGACCTTGCCGAAATTCGATGCTTTTTGGGGCATGGGCTTTTGCTCCTTTGGGGATTCGGCTTGCGGTAGTGTATCCGTTTGAATTTTTTCGGGTGTTTCTGCCCTTTATCAGACGACTGGAAATTTCAAACGGATACACTACCTAAATTCCTGCCTTAAGTTAATCTTTGTGCGTGTCATGTGAGTGACTTCAGGGGCCTTTGCCTGTGATATTATTGTGATTTTTTGCCCGAAAAGGTATAATTAGCCCTGGCGGGGCCTACTGTGCCTTGCATCTCGTGGCCCCGTCTGGTCGAGTTCGACGACCTGGACCGAGGCTCGAACGCCGTCCATAGGAGGTAAGACGTTGACCAAAGCCGACCCGCGCGACCCACAGGTAGCGGTCCTCCGAGACCGTCTGTCCAGGCTGAGCGAGGCCAGCCTTCGCATCAATGAGAGCCTGGACCTAAACATCGTCCTGCAGGAGGTCGTGGACAGCGCCCGGTCGCTGACCGGTGCCCGCTACGGCGGGATTGCCGCCCTCGACGAGTCCGGGCGGTTCTATGACTTCGTAACCTCTGGCCTGACGCCGGAAGAACACCAAGCGTTGTTGGATCTGCCCGAGGAGGAGGGGCTGGGGCTTTTTGAACTCTTCAGCACGAATTCGGAACCGTTGCGACTGCGGGACTTTTCCGCGCACGCTAGGTCGCTGGGTGTTACCAGCGACCTCATGCCGGTACGGGCCTTTCTGGGGACGCCGATATGTCATCGCGGTACCCACATCGGCACCTTCTATCTGGCCGAGAAGGAGGACGGACTGGAGTTCACCGACGAAGACGAGGAAACCCTGGGGATATTCGCCGGCCAAGCGGCGCTGGCCCTGGCCAACGCCCGCCAGCACCGGAACGAGCAGCGGGCCCGGGCCGACTTGGAGGCCCTGATAGACACCTCGCCGGTGGGGGTCGTGGTCTTCGATGCGAAGTTGGGGCAGCTAGTATCGCTCAACCGGGAGGCGAGCAGGATCTTCGGCGACCTGCTTATGCCGGGTCGCTCCTTGGAGCAGCTCCTGGAGGTGCTGACCTTCCGGCGCGCGGATGGGCGGGAAGTCTCCCTCGAAGAGTTCCCCCTGGCGCAGGCGCTGAGCACGGGCGAGACGGTGCGTGCCGAGGAGATTGTCATCGAGATACCCGACGGCCGGTCGGTGACCACCTTGGTCAATGCCACTCCCATCTATGCTGGGAAGGGCGAGGTCGAGTCCGTTGTCGTGACCGTACAGGACATGACGCCCCAAGAGGAGCTGAAGCAGCTGCGGGCTGAATTCTTGGGTATTCAAGAGGCTGCGACGTACATTAGGCGACGACGCCAACAACCCCCGCTACATCTTCACGGAGCCCGAGGTCGGCTATCGCATCGGTGAGGCTGAAGAGCGGGAAGAAGAGTCGTCGGAAGCATAAACAACGGGAGTATATCCGTCTGAAATTCAAATGAATACACTATCCAGTTATCCAGTCGTCGATATTTCTTGAGTAGCCAAGTATATAATTCCCAAAGAAAAGGCGGACGGCCGCACCCGAACATGACCGCGCTTTGCGGGGCGCTTGGAGGGTTCGGGCACAGCCGCCCGGTCAACGCTCGGCCGGGTCAACCCATCCCAGGATTTCCCGAACTCTTGAAAGATTGTCATCCCAATCGGCTTTCTGGTCTTTCACATACTGTCTTACGGCTTCTATTAGCTGCTCTCGGCTGGGATCTTCCCCCGCGTTTTCTACTGGATTCCAGCCCTTTTTAATCAGCATAGTACAGACCGAGCAACTCAGGGCAATGTTGTAAAAGGTGTCCTCGCCGCCCGCGGACAGAGGAATGATATGGTCGTGTTGCCATGAGAAGCCGTAGTCGGCCGTTGAAGCAAGCATATCTTTATTGCAGTACTCGCACTTATATCCGGCTCTTTCGCCTACTCGGGGTGCCAATCCACCCATAAGTCCTTCACTAACAAGCTGGTTAATAATATGCCGTCTCATCGCCTTACTTTGACCTGCCCCCTGCTTGTAGCGATCACGGCGGTCTGTCCTTCCCGCTGCATGACGAAAGGCTCGCCCCCGATCATCAGGCTCCAGACGGTGAGCCTGTCGCCTTCGAGTTGGTAGGAGACCCCAAAGCGTCCAGCCCTGCAAAGGCTAGCATCCACTCACGGTGCGAACTGGTACACCACCGGCAACTGCGCGGGATCCGTAACGCTGGAGTCTGTGTGGTGATAGATATTGACGCGCCCGGTGCCGCAGTCGCCGAAATCGTCGCAGGCGAGTGTGCCGAGGAGGCCCTGAAAACCGGCCGTCGCACTAAGTTCCTCGCGCAGCGCGGCGCGATCCACAGACAGCTTCCCGTCCTCCACCACGGCGACCGACTCGATGGCAGAAAGCAGCAGCGTGGTCGCGTCGTAGGCATGGGCCCAGTACGTCGAGGCGGGCGACTCACCGTAGGTGGCTTCATACGCGGCGAGCACCTCGCCGGCGCTCTTGCCGGTGAACGCATTGATGTTTGCGCCCAGATCCGCCACCGGCCCCGCGCCATACACGCCCGCTGAATGCGGCTGGCCAAGAAACGCCGAGATCAGCAGAGCGGAGCCTGTGATGAGGGTCGCATCTTCCAAGCCGTCGAATCCTCGCGCCTGCTCGGTGAAGGGCGAGCCTTCTACCTCGAAGAGCGGGAAGAAGATGCCGTCTGGATCGGTTGCCGCAATCGCTGCGAGGACCTCCGTCATGTCCGTGTCGCCCTTCTGGATCTGGGTGACGGCGGTGACGTCGCCGCCAAGGACGCGGAACGCATCGCCAAACGCGCTGACGAGCGCGGTGGTGTACGGGTCGCCATCATCGACGGTCGCCATGCGCTTAAGCTCCAGTTCACGGTACGCGAAGTCGGCGACGGCCTGCCCTTGGTAGAGATCGTTGTCATCCACGCGGTAATACCCAGGGTGGTAGTCGGGACCGGCGTTGCCAGCGAGGTCGGACGTGAGCCGAGGCGAGGTATTGGATGGCGAGACCATCACCAAGCCGGCCTCGCTGAGCACGGGCGAGGCCGCTACGGCCGCGCCGGAGCAGGACGTGCCGATCACGCCGATCACCTGCGGGTCGGCAGCAATCTGCTCGGCCCCGGCGCGCCCACCATCCGGCCCACAGGTACCATCTACCGGCTCGCCGAGTTCAATCGCGTAGCCGTGGATGCGGCTGATGTCGCGCACGGCTAACTCAACGCCGTGGCGCTGCGAGACACCAATCGACGGCGCGATGGTGTGCGCCAGAAGCGAACGGATCTTTACGGGCTCGTCGGCGCGGACCTCGACCACGCCGAGCGATGGGGTGCCCGGCTCGGAAATCGGATCATCGGAACATGCGCCCAAGGTTAAGACGCAGGTGAGTAGGAAAAACAGCGCGCATTGCATGAGGGCCTCCTGTATGGCATTGGGCCAATGTTTAGATTCTGTCCCCTATGTGGTCGATTTTTTCGCTGAGAGCGATCATCACGTCCTGCACCTCCGTCAGCCGCCGCTCGACGGCGGCCAGCCGCTCCCGCAACTCGTCGGACGCCATGCCCTTGTCCTCAGAGCCGGTCGTCTTGAGCTTGAAGTAGTCAGCACCCTTGGTGACGGCAAAAATCGCCACGGCCGCTAGCAACAATACGGCCCCTACGTGGCTTTCCAACGCAAAGAAGAAGCACACACACAACACGACACCCACAAAGACCCCGAAGACAATCCCCTTATTTTTGTCCATGATGTACCTTTCCCTCGCCTCCAGCCGGTCGATCTTCTCGCGGTTCGGGCCGCCATTCAGCAGAATAATAAAGATGCCTGCGGCCGCGCCGAGCGCCCACCGGACGAAAAAGCGCAGGCGGCTGGTCGGGTCGAACACCGCGTTTATATGCGTATCCTCCCAACCGCCTTGAGAAAGGAGGGAGTTGCGACCTAAACCTCCCCCCCGGGGCGGGCTAGGCGCAGCTCCCGGCCGCAGGTCTGGAGCAACCCTGCGGCACTATAAGACACGGCTCCCGTCCGGTCTCTCCAGCGCTAGGAGCCGCGCTCGCACGTCGGCCTCTTCTCCACTACCGACGTGCATTATTACTTAGACCGGGCTGGTCATACCTCCTTCTTCTGGCGGCTCTTGTACCACCAGCTCCGGGCCGTCCGGCCCATGCTGCGGCGTAGGGATCTTTACGGGCTCGTCGGCTTGGACCTCGACCGCACCGAGCGCTGGCGGCTCGCTGGCGGAAACGGGATCGCGGTCGTCGGAACATGCGCCTAGGGTCAAGGCGCAGGCAAGGAGGAAAAACAGAGCGGCTTTCACAGGCACTTCCTTTGTGGAGTGGGGTAAATGACCAAACAACTTTCAGTGAGGTTGTTTGACTTGCCCCCACGAAGCCGTCTCCACGGCCGTAGATCCTGCTTCTTGGTCGGCCAACGTCTTTGTCAGCCGCAGAGGTCCTTCGTCGATGGGATCTTCAATCACGAGCGTATCGCCTTCCAAATAGTAGTGCGCGGGGCCTGATTCGTTGAAGCT
>JAPOYQ010000610.1 GCA_026706505.1 Gemmatimonadota bacterium | reverse complement strand
CAGGTTGTGCCGACAGAGGAGGATGGGACTTGGAAGGGTACTTTGGAACACATCCCGGCGGGCGGGCTTTATCGGCTGGAGACGCGGTTGCGGACGGCGGAGAATCCGGCTGGGGAGTGGTCGCCACGGGGAGATATGCGGCACTTTTTGGGCATAGGCGATTTGTGGGTGATTGCCGGGCAGAGCAATTCGGCTGGATACGGGCGCGGGCCGTATGAGGACCCAGCGGAGTTGGGAGTGCATCTGTTCAGGAATAGCGAGCAGTGGGCGCTGGCAGCGCATCCGATGAACGAATCGACGGATACCCAACACGCAGTGAACCGAGAGGCCGCCAATCCAGGGCACTCGCCCTACTTGCAATTTGGGCGCACGCTCAAAAGGACGCTCTCGCATCCGGTCGGTTTGGTGCAGACGGCGTTGGGAGGCTCTCCGCTCACTCGGTGGAATCCCGGCGAGCCTGGGGCGGCGGATTTGTTTGACAATATGGTGCAGTGCGTGGAGAAGGTCGGGGGAAAGGTCCGGGGGATTGTGTGGTATCAGGGGGAAAGCGATACAGGGACCGACGCAGACGCGACCAGTTATGCGGAGCGGTTCCAGCAAGCAGTCGCCGCTTGGCGGGGGACCCTTGCAGACGCGGAGTTGCCAGTGCTCACTGTGCAGCTAAACCGCGTGTACCAACCCGCAGACCAGGATGCCGATCGGCGCTGGAGCCAAGTGCGCGAGGCGCAGCGGCAGGTGGCACGACAAACGCCGGGCATAGGCGTGGTGCCGGCGCTCGACTTGCCACTTGCGGATCAGATCCACACCAGTCCCGCTGGCAACATGCTCTTGGGGGAGCGGTTGGCGCAAGCGGCTTTAGGGTTGGTCTATGGTCAAGCAGTAGCTTGGCAGGCACCGGATTTGGCGGCGGCCCGGCGGCGGGAGGACCGCGTGGAACTGGAGTTTGTAGCTGTAGAAAGCCGGATGGATAGCATCGATTTAGAGGCCAACAGCTTCCGGGTCGAGGATGAGGACGGCGAGGTGCCGATCGCGGCGGTGAGCTATCCGCAGGACCATTGCGTCGAGTTGGTCTTGGAGCGGCCCTTGCAAGGGGTGGCTAGGGTCCACGGCGGCTACGGCAAGGATCCGGCGACCGTGCCAGCGGATATGGAGCGCTTTTTGCCGATGTTGGGCTTCTGGGGCGTGGAGATCGTCTGATTATACATCACGCGGTGAAGTGAGCTAAGGTGTTTGGCCGGATCTCCCAATCGTTGGAAGAATTCGTATGAGTGACATATCCTTTGAGCACGTGTTGAGTAGCCAGTATACGGTCTTTGATGGGCTAGCTGGGATGCACGTGGAAGACATCTACCAAGATCGCCAGGGCTTCCTCTGGATCGCCACAGCCGACGGGGGCGTCAGCCGGTTCGATAGCGCTCGGTTCGATACGTTTGGCCTCAAGGACGGTCTGCCCAATCTGACGGTCATGGCCATTGCCGAAGACGCGGACGGTCGGCTGCTATTCGGCACATTCGGTGGGGGGCTTGCCGCGTACGACGGGCGCGATTTTCAGGTGTACACCACCGAGCACGGCTTGCCTTCCAACAAAATTTTGGGTCTGCAAGCCCAGCCAGATGGCTTGATTCTAGTGCTGACTGATGCGGGCGTGGCGTGGTTTGTCGAGGGACACTGCATAAGGTGCATAACCGACGTTGGCGGCCAACCGTTGAGGCGAGTGCGCGATATGGCCACTGACGCGGGCGGCACTACTTGGTTGGCGACGATGAACCGAGGCGTCCTCAGCTTGGATGGGCGGTATATGGGTATGGGCGAGGGAGCGGGCCAATGGCCTTGGAAATTCGCCCAAGATCCCTCCGGCTATTTGTGGATTTCCTTCCATTACACGAGTAGCGAAGTCTTGATCGGCCGCTACGATCCACAGGACCAACAGCTCGCGTTCGTTGATGTGGGCAAAGGCGACGAGGGGGTGGTGCAGCACGGGACGCGGCACGTGCGGGCTGACGAGAGAGGCTGGCTCTGGCTGACTCACCGGGGTGTGATGGTATGCGACGGGCAGGAGTGGCATCCCTTTTCTGCTTCCTTGCCAGATATTGACTTTTCGGCTACGCGGCTGACATACGAGGACCGCGAGGGCAATATCTGGATCGGGCTTTGGGGAGGTGGGCTGGTTTTTTGCGATCCGGTCAGCATCCGGCGCTACACGGAAGCCGATGGCCTGCCTGATCGAGAGATTCGCTGCTTGGGTGAAGATCCCGGAGGGCGGGTATGGATTGGCACGATGGGAGGCATGGCCTGTATGGAAGAGGGCCAAATCCGCCCGGTCAAGACGGGGGAAATCGTCTCGGCGATAGTGGTAGATGGCCAGGGGCAGGTCTGGAGTGGTGGAGATGCGGGCAAGGTGTACAAGTGGGAGGGCCAAACGCCCCAAGCGATCCCTGTAACCGAAGAGACCCATCCCGAAGAAATCGCTGGGCTATGCGAAGATGGGCAAGGACGTATCTGGGTCGGCACCTCTGAGAGCCGCTTTGGCTGGATAGAGGGAAATTGCTTTATCTCCCTTGAATGCGGCACCGCGCTGCAAGACCAAGACGAGTCATTCTGGATTGGATCATTGCTGCGAGACCAAGACGGAGTATTTTGGCTTGGTTCAGTTGGAGAAGTACCCGCACTCTACTGTTACGAGGATGGGTACTTGCGCCCGGCGGATATAGCCGAAGTAGAGTCCATCGCTTATGTCAACGTCTTGTGGGAGCATCAAAACACTCTGTGGGTGGGTACGGGCAAGGGGCTTTTTGCCCTTAATCTCCAGTCTCGGCAGGTGCACCACTTTACCGCTGAACAGTTCGGGCTGTCGGCCAATGGCATCTTGGCGCTGACCGCCGACTCGCAGGACAACATCTGGATGGGCACCAGTGGCGGCGGCGTCCTCCGCTACGACGGCCAGACCTTCCAGAGCATTCGCTTGGGACCATCCGCCCTCGAAAACATGGTCGAAGCCGTCCTGTGCGATCGTCGCGGTCGGCTGTGGTTTGGCACGCGGGCAGGACTAGTCGCCTATCAGCCGGGACACGCGCCGCCGCGCCTGGTCATCCGCGAGGTGATGGCTGGCACCCGCTTGGCCGCGCCCGAAGCCGTATCCTGCCCAGAGAGCACCCCTGAGATACGCATTCATTTTCAAGGCATCAGCTTCCGCACGGGCGCGAGGCAGATGCGCTACAGCCACCGCTTGTTAGGCCACGGCCCGACGGAACAGTGGAGTGCGTTTACAGCCGCCGATGCGGTCGCATACAACGCCTTACCAGTGGGCGAGTATTGCTTTGAGGTGCGGACGATGGACCGCGATGGCCTGATGTCCGAGGTGGCCAGCGTGGAGATTCAGATCCTCCCCGACGCCAAAACCGAACGCATCCACGCTCTTGAAAACGTGCTGCGCGCTACCGACCACGTCGTGCATAGCCAGAGTTGGTCCATGCGCCAGGTGCTGGAGCAGACCATGCGAGTCGCCGAGACGGCGATGACTGTGCTGGTGCTGGGCGAGACCGGTACCGGCAAGGGCTTACTGGCGCAGACCATCCACGAGACAAGCACCCGCCGCATGCGGCCCTTTATCCATGTCAACTGTGGGGCGCTACCCGCCGGGTTGGTCGAAAGCGAGTTGTTCGGCCATGAGAAGGGGGCTTTTACTGGCGCAGATAGCCGTCAGCTCGGCCGCTTTGAACTGGCCGATGGCGGTACGCTCTTTTTGGACGAGATCGGCGATTTGCCGTTGGAGTCTCAGCGGGTGCTGCTGCACATCTTAGAGGAGAATACCCTGACTCGCGTCGGCGGTCAGCAGCCTGTGAGCGTAGACGTGCGGGTCATTGCGGCGACTAACCGCGACCTGCGGCAGGCCATCCAGGAAGGCACGTTCCGCGAAGACCTGTTCTACCGCCTGAGCGTTTTCACCTTAGAGCTTCCGCCGCTGCGGCAGCGGCAAGAGGATATCCCGGCTTTGGCGGCGCATTTTGCGGAGCGATATGCCCAGCACTTGCGGCGGCCGGTACCAACCTTAGACGAGGGGGTGGTCGCGCACTTGCAGGGGTATGCTTGGCCGGGGAATGTGCGGGAGTTGGAGCACCTGATCAATAGGGCGGTTTTGCTGTGTGAGGACGGGGTGATACGCGCTGGCGATTTGCTGCTGCCGTCGGTTGGTCATCGGGCTGGGGATGCAGTGTCACCCGCGCCAGCGGCTGGCGAGGGCTTGGACGAAAAGCAGCAGATTGTGGAGGCGCTGCAAGCGACCCACTGGAGGATCTATGGCGTACATGGTGCAGCCGCGTTGTTGAATATGCACCCGGAGAAGCTGCGTTACCGCATGCAGAAATACGGGTTACAACGCCCGAAGAAGTAGCGCAGGACACAAGAGATTATACAGGAGGCCAACGGCCAGCGAAAGTCGTGGAAATCCACGAAAAAGTCGTGGAAATCCACGAAAAAGTCGTGGAAATCCTTGCGTCGATGGCGAGGAAGTGCCTTATAGAAAGACCGCTCCTATAATTCTAAATATCATGTTTTTCAATCCTTTAGGATACCCTAAAGGATTTTTTGTCGGCGGCCGAATGTTTGGCACGGAATGTGCTTATATATCCTCAGTAGTGCACCCTATTCACAACCTTATGCAAGGAGCCACATTATGAAGTATCGGTTCATACTGATCGTCTGCTTGGCAACGCTGGGGCTGGCCGTCGCTGGCTGGGGGGAAGTCGACGGTAAAATAGTATTTATCTCCGGTCGCGACTCTGGTCGCGAAGAACACCACCATGACGTGTGGATTATGAATGCGGATGGGAGCAATCCCGTAAACCTAACCAAAGGGCGAAATTGCGCTAGCCCAGCTTGGTCTCCAGATGGTACGAAGATCGCCTATATTGGTGACATTTTTGACGACGATCAGTACGGTGGGGAGATTTGGTTGATGGATGCCGACGGCGGCAATCCACAGCAGCTAACAGACGATTCAGTCGATAGAACACGTCTTTCGTGGTCTGAAGATGGAAGTAGCATTTACTATACCGCGCTGACTACGGATGGTCCGAGGAACCGCCCTAGTACGTTTGTTTTGGCGCTGGACGGAAGTGGCTCCTCGTTCGTGGACGACTGGGGGGAGGTGCCCCATCACCGTCGCTCCAGTCGTTCCCCAGACGGAACCAAAGAAGCAGTTATCATGTTACGGGCAGCAGGGGACGAAGAGGGTCATGTCCGTCTCTTTGTCCGTGATGCCAGTGAAGACGAGTTTATCTTCCGGCCTACCGACGAGAACCCAGGTATTCTCCTGCCTGACATATTCCAGAGCGATGAGACCGTGAGTGATCAGACAATTACAATTCGCCCTACTTGGTCGCCCGACAGCATGAGGATAGCCTTCTCTTCTCGCAACGGTCTCATTTGGGCCGTTGATCTAGACGGGAGCAACTTGGTTGAACTGACCAACGGCTTAGGTGGAAACTCTCCTGCTTGGCAACCGGCGATCCCCGCTGCTACAAGCGTCGAAACCCAGTCGTGGGGACGGATCAAATCGCTGCTTTCTCATTAATCGCGCCTCGTGCGTAGGGCGGTTCGCAAGCCCACCCCTACGCGCCCTTCCGCTCCAACCCCGCCTTCTCTTGGACCCGCTGATCAAGAGAAGGCGGGAGCACAACACCCGTCTCTATCGGCTGCTTATTGATGCGCCCGGTTAATTAGCACCGCACTCAGAATTAACGCCCCCCGCACCACGAGTTGCCAGTACTCGCTGATGTTCATCAGCGTCATGCCGTTGACCAAGATACCCAAGAACACTACGCCGATCAGGGTGCCGCGTATCTGACCCTCGCCGCCCATCAAGCTGGTGCCGCCGATGATGACCGCGGCGATCACGTCCAATTCCCAGCCCCTAGCCGTCGTCGCCGTGCCGGACATGATCTCGGCCGACTGCATGATGCCGGCCAGCGCCGCCAAGAAGGCGACAATCGCCATGACGGTGATTTTGATTTTGCCGACCTCAATGCCGCTCAATCGCGCAGCCTCGGCATTGCCACCCACTGCGTAGATCGAGCGTCCCAGCGTGGTGTAGCCCATCAGGAAATGCGTCGTCAGGAAGACCAGCGCGAAGACCAGCGCCGGAAAGGGCACGCCGAGGAGATAACCGCCGCCTAGGAAATTGTACCACTCGGGAAAGGGCGTCAGCGGAAATCCCCCGGTGATGAGTTGCGCCGATCCGGTCAAGACCGTCATCCACGCCAAGGTGATGATAAAGGTCGGCACCCCGAAGCGCACGCGGATGAATCCGCTCAGGGCACCGACGCTTAGGCCGACTAGCAAGGCCGCTAGCATGGCTGCGGGCACTGCCAATTCTACCGCCAGCCCAGCTCCGGCCAAGTGCTGCGTCAAATAGGCGGTCAAGCAGCCGGCAAAGGCCACCGCCGACCCCACGCTCAGGTCGATCTCGCCGGAAATGATGACCATTGTCATGCCAAAGGCGATAATGCCCTGCATGGACACGTTGCGCAGCACGTTGAGCAGATTGTCCACGGAGAAAAATCCTTCGGCCTCAAATGCCAAAATCGCACAGAGGACGAAGAGAATGATCTCCATAATCGAGCGCTTCACCCACGCCAAAAGCCGTTCACGCATTGCGGGTCTCCCCCATGCAGCGCAGCGCCAGTTCGTCGGCGCTGATTGCTCCAGGCCGCACTTGGCCTTCGATCCGTCCCTCGCGCATGATTAAGATCCGGTGGCAGACTTCGACCAATTCTTCCAACTCGGTCGATACAAAAAGCGAGGCAATGCCTTGGCGGCTCAAATCCCACATGGCTTCGAAAATCTGCTGCTTAGCCTGCACGTCCACGCCGCGCGTCGGCTCGTCGAAGAGGATGACTCGCGGGCGATTGCCCAGCCAATTGCCCAACACCACCTTCTGCTGATTGCCGCCGCTCAGCGCCGAGACGGGGGCCTCGGTATCGGCGACTTTGATTTCGAGTTGGGTCACCAGCGCATCCACCACGGCTTGCTCTTCTACGCGGGTGATATATCCCCGGCGGGCGATTCGGCCCATGCTCGCCAAGCACATATTGGCGCGGATGCTATGGGCTTGGATCAGGGCTTCTTCCTTGCGGTTTTCAGGGGTGAAGGCCAAGCCCTGCGCCTTCATTTTCGGTGGGGTTGGCGCTGCTACGGGCTGACCTTGGACCAAGACTTGCCCGCGGTCGCAGGCGTCTGCGCCGAAGAGGGCGCGCAGCAGTTCGGTGCGGCCCGCGCCCAGCATCCCGGCAATGCCGAGGATTTCGCCCTCGTAGAGCGCGAAGCTCACATCGGCGAAGGCGTCCCCGCGCGACAAGCCCTGCACCTCCAGCACTGGAGTAGCGCCCGGCTGCAAATCATCCGGCCGCTCCTGCTGTGCGACTTCGCCGAACATCATTTGCACGATCTCCGCGATGCTCGTATCCCGCATCGCCACCGTGCCGATGTGATGCCCATCGCGCAGCACCGTAACTCGGTCGGCGATAGAGTGCAATTCCTGTAAGCGGTGAGAGATGTAGATGATTGCCACGCCCGCCGCCGCCAGCCCTTTGACCACGCGGAAGAGCTGTTCGGTCTCGTGCGTCGCCAGCGCTGAGGTCGGCTCGTCGAGGATGAGCACGGCCGGGTCAAAGGACATGGCCTTGGCGATCTCGACGATCTGCTGCTGCGCCACCCCGAGATCACCGGTGCGCACTCGGACGTCGATGGCGACTCCCAGCCTTGCGAGAACCTCCTCGGCCCGTGCGTAGGTTGCCGTCCAGTCGATGAGTCCGCGCCGCTTCGGCGTCCGGCCGAGCAGGATATTCTCAGCCACGGTCAGCCCCGGCACCAAGCTCAGTTCCTGATAGACCATGGCGATGCCATAGGCAAAGGCGTCCTGCGGCGAGCGCAGCGCGGCCGGCACCCCATCGCAGAGGATGCACCCCCTGCTTGGGGTGACCGATCCGGCTAGTATTTTGACCAGAGTGCTTTTGCCAGCGCCGTTTTTGCCGATCAGCGCGTGGACCTCGCCGGGGGCAAACCCCACCGAAACCCCGTCGAGCGCCACCGTTCCTGGGTAGTCCTTGCCGAGGTTTTCGACTGCTAGTTTGAAGGAAGACTGACTCACTGATTGCCGAGGGCGATCAGGTCCGCGAGCCGCGTACCGAAAGCCCGCACGCCGTCCGGGTCTTGGCGCGCAACAAGCACCCCGTCCATCACTACTTTGGCCGCGACCTCCTGCCCTTTGAGCGCCGCGATGGCCAACTCCATAGCCTTTGTGCCCAATTCGAAAGGGGTCTGGGTAGTGAGGGCCTGTAAGATGTTGTCCTCGGCGAGCATGAACTCGACGAGCTGCTGGCTAGCATCAGTGCCAAAGACGACCACCTTCCCCTCGCGACCGGCGTTTTTGACCGCCATTACCGACCCGACGGTGCCGCCTTCGTTGGCCGACCAGATGATGTCGATTTCTGGGTGGGCCGTGAGAATGTCCCCGGCTTTCTTGAGCGCCATCTCCGGCAGCCAAGCGTCTTGCTCGGCGACGAATTCCACGCCCGGCAACTGCCCCACCACCTCGACAAACCCGTTGCGGCGTGCGTCGCTTTGCTCGGCGAGTTGGGACTTGAAGGCGAGGGTTGCAATTTTGGCTTGCCCTCCTAGCTGCTCTTCGATGTAG
>JAPOYQ010000008.1 GCA_026706505.1 Gemmatimonadota bacterium | reverse complement strand
CCACCAGGCGCCTCAAGGCGCCTGAAGTGCCCGTCAGGGCACTCAGGGGTGCGCATGCGCACCCCGCACTTTTAGTGCGTGGGGTGTGTAGACCCAGACTCCGAATGGAGTCCGATGGACACTCGTGCCCTGCACACCGTCGTCGGCCGCTGCCGATGCTGCCGTGGTGGACTTGAGCCCGTCCGGCGGTTGAGGGCTACGCTCGTTCGCTTCCCCTCTCCATCTGCGGCGTCGTTACTTGGTGTGTCCTGGCACTGTCCAAGGCGGTGCGTCTGAGCTGCGCAGTGCAAGATCAACGTGCAATGAAAGGAGTGGAAGCGTGTCGAATGGACTCGTTCCCGACGCTGGTGGCGGATCACGCGGCGCGCGGACAACGCGTTTCGGAACGGGGACGCGGCGGTCGTTACGGGTGTGACGGGGTCGAGCTAGGAGATCAAGTTGGTAGCGGACGACTTTGCAAAGACCCTGGCCGTGAAGTCCACTGAGATGTTGTTGGCGGATGTAAAGCCCGCTCATTGACGAAATACGCACCATGCTTTCCGGTTTCGTGGACCGGGCGCGATTAAATGGGTGAGTGCGGCAAATGTCCGCCACGAACCGCTACAGCGAAGCGAAAAGGGAGCGAGATGGCCCGACCGTTGACGAAAACCACAGTAGGGGGCGGATTGTATACGCGCCCGATAGCGGTTGAGGCCGAGATCGACCGGGTTGTCAGCCTCTCACGATCCGAGTTGCAGGCCCGTTTGTTGATCGCCGATCGCAATGCTCCCGGCCATTTACGCTCCGAGTGCCTGGTCCATCTTGTTCGACAGGGGCGTCGGTCTGACGACCAACCGCTGATCAGTGCTGTATTGCCAGTGCTGCTTAGGCGATGCGAAGCGAATCTCTTGGTTAAGGTTCCGGACGGTGGAACGCCGGACGCCGAGAGTCTCCGGCAAGAAATACTGGAAGATCTGACGGATTTGTTCGTGATGGACGGGATGGGCGACTTCCCTGACGAGCTCGACTTCTACGAATGTCGGTTCAATAGAGCCTTTAGGGCACTACGCATAGATGCGGTTCGTCGCGATGCCCGGCGTCGGAAACGCAGCATTGCTGTTGTCGACATGCCGCCGTCCGATGCAACAAGTGAGCCAGACGCATATGAGGATGCTTGCGCCCAGCTATCGGAGATATTCGCGGTTTTGACAGCACCGGAGTCGGAGGTGTTCCGGAAAGAGCTGATTGACGCGATTGAAGCTCTGCCGGACGAAGAACGCAATGCCGTCATCCTCTACGTCCGAGGGTACAAGGTGGAGTCCCGGGATCCTGAGGAGGAAACGGTGGCAACACGGTGCAATTGTACCGGACGCACCATTCGCAATCGGCTTGCCCGGTCAGCTGCGAAGCTATCCCACTTCAAGGAGGACCTATGAACCAGACTTTCCACGCAAGCCCGCCAGCGTTGCGGGAAGCTCTCTATGTCCTGTCCACCGCGCAGGACGTGCCGGACGCGAAGCTGTTGGACGATGTCGTTCGCCGATTTCCCGAATTCGGAATAGAGCTGACCGAGTTCGCGGTTGCTGTTGCGATAGACGCCCTGCGCGGTGAGCCCGTTGTAGAAGATGCGGAAAGGGCAATCGACCCGAATGCCGTCAGCCCGGCTGTCAGCCGAGCGATGAGCCATTTCCAAAACCGACTTCATGCTGTGACGGCGAGGGCGGCGGCGAAGAGCAAACGTGCGGACATCGCCGGTGCCCCCAACCCTTTCTCGGGATTGCCGCGTAGCGAATTCCGCGCTCTCGCTGTGCGGCTGAACGCGAATACCGTTTTCGTTGGCAAGCTGCGTGACCGTCAAGTCGACCCAGCTACCATGACGCTTGGCTTTCAAAAGCGGGTGGCAGACGAGCTCCAGGCACCGCTTGATGTCGTATTGGCGCATTTCGCCGCACGCCCGGGAGCCCCGACCGGGCAGTTCTTCAAAGCAGAAGACAAGCCGTCCACCGGGGCGCAGCAAAGCTTCGAGGAGGCGGTGAGAAGCTCAGGTCTCAACGAGGCCCAGCAGAAATTTCTGTTGGAGCTCTGATCGCATGGATCCCTTCGATCCGATCCGTTCGAAGGCAGCGGCACTTCATGTGGAGTTGCTTTCGAGGGGTAACGACCCATTCGATCTGCTCGCTCTTGTACAGGCTGCCGTGGAATACCGGGATCTGGACCTCGTATGGTTGCCGCAAGGTGACCCGGCACTGAAGGGTGCGCGGGCCCTGTACGATGACCAAGGCGGAACGATCTGCTGCGAACAGGAAGGTGACCCTGCGAGCCAAGCAATACTTGTTGCGCACGAATTGGGACATTCAGAACTTCACGCTGGCTCCGCGACATGCGCTGGATCCGATATCGATCCCTCTCGAAGCATCGAGGCAGCGCCAGTTGGTCTCCAGCGTGTCGAGGACTACGGTGCGCGCGAGCGGCGCGAACTGCAGGCGAATGTTTACGCGCGCGAGCTATTGCTTCCACGCGCCTTTGCACGTGAACTCCACGTTGAGCAAAACCTGACCGCCGCAGCAATCGCCGACCAAACGAAACTTCACGTAGCGCTGGTTCGGCAGCAACTGTTCGACACGTTGCTTTTGCCGCCGATGGTTATCGATGATGAGTCGGCACCGGAGCGACCGTCCACACGCAGGCCCAATCCATCCCAAGAACGCGCTTCGGGGCACCGTGGCAAACCTTTTCAATTGCAGGCAGGGCCCGGAACCGGCAAGACGCGGACGTTGGTCAAACGCGTGCTCTCACTGCTGGCCGACGGCACTGATCCCGCCGCAATTCTTATCCTGACATTCTCCAATCGTGCTGCAGGCGAGCTGTCGGAACGCCTGACCGCGGCGGCCCCAGACGCGACGCCAAGACTTTGGATCGGAACGTTCCACGCCTTCGGTCTCGATCTGGTCCGGCGCTACCACGACAAGCTCGAACTCACGTCCGACCCTCCACTGTTTGACCGCAGCGACGCGATCGAAGTCCTTGAAGACGTCTTGCCCACTCTGCCGTTGGTCCATTATCGCAACCTCTGGGATCCGGCGATGGTGCTCAGGGACATCGTCAATGCGATCTCTCGTGCAAAGGATGAGATGGTCGGGCCAAAGCGGTATCGAACATTGGCGAACGCCATGGCGGCAGAAGCAGTCGGTCGTGATGAGGATGCACGAACTGCGGCGGCGAAGTGTCTCGAAATCGCGGACATTTACGATCTCTATGAAGAGGCACTACGCAAGCATCGCGGCGTGGATTTTGGTGACCTGATCATGCGCCCTGCACGGTTGCTTGCAGATGATGAAGCCGTGCGCATTGGCGTGCAGCTTCGCCATCGGCACGTGCTCGTCGATGAGTATCAGGATGTAAACCGGGCCAGCGCATGCCTTCTGAAGACGGTGGCGGGCGATGGGGAGCGGCTTTGGGTCGTCGGGGATGCACGGCAGTCGATCTACCGATTTCGCGGCGCCTCTTCTGAAAACATGCTTCAGTTCTGCTCCGACTACCCTGGCGCTGTCACCGACCAGCTCGGTGTCAACTATCGTTCGACAGAGCAGATCGTGCGTAGCTTTGTCGCGGTGGCGCCGCATATGGGCGCGTCCAACGGCATGCTGAGCCTTGAATTGGAGGCCGATCAGGGCAAAGGGCCGGATCGTCCCGAGCTTCGTCGTTTCGAGACACTAAGTGATGAAGCCGAGGGCGTGGCGGCGAGTATCCGTCAACTTGAGGGAACGGGGGTGAGACTTCGCGAACAGGCGGTCCTGTGTCGAACCAACCGGCGGCTGAACGAGATTGCCTCGGCGCTTGAGGAGCGGAGCATTCCAGTGCTTCACCTTGGCAGCTTGTTCGAGCGGGAAGAGGTTCGTGACCTGCTGGCCGTCCTTAGCTTAGCCGTCGATCCGTTCGGCGACTCACTGGTTAGGGTCGCAGCGATGCCGCGGTACGGTCTGACGCTACAAGATGTGCATCGTGTGAGTCGGTTTCTTCGGTCACTCCAGAAACCCGCTTTAGCCGGGCTCCCAAAGGCGACTAGAGCTCCCGGGCTGTCGGCATTGGGGCAGAAGGGCATCGAGCGCTTGGCAACTGATCTGAATGGTCTGTCCTCGAGTGCAAGTGCCTGGGAATTTCTCGCCGCCTTTCTCCTCGATCAAACAGATTTGGCCAAGGAGTTGGGTCGTGCGACATCTGTAACGGATCGCATGCGTGCTGTGGCAATCTGGCAATTCCTCAACTTTGTGCGTGAGCAGAGCCCGGTGGGCGCGGGACTTCCGATCCGGCGAACCCTTGATCGGGTGCGGCAGCTTGTGCTGCTGGCCGAAGAGCGTGACTTGCGCCAAGTACCAGCCGCTGCGCTGCATCTTGATGCCGTGCGGTTAATGACCGTTCACGGCAGCAAGGGGCTTGAATTCGAGGCTGTACACATTCCTGGACTGACAGTTGCAAGTTTCCCGAGTTCCCACCGAGGTGAACGTTGTCCGCCACCCGTCGGCATGATCGTTGGTTCCAGCGATCTCTCAGTGAAGGAGGCGGCCAAGCGCGCGCATAACGACGAGGAAGAGTGCCTATTCTTCGTGGCGCTATCGCGGGCCCGTACCTACCTCCGTGTCTACCATGCGCAAAAACAGCGAAATCGAAATAATCGCCGCCCGTCGCCATTTCTGAATTGGCTCCCTGAAGGGCATCTCCACAAGGCGGTCGATCCGCCAAAGCTTGCGCTTTCCGCAGACACCCCGCGCCTGCAGTCGGTCACAATTACTTGGCCAGCGGAATGGGCGGTGACGGACGGTCGACTGGGCTCGTACGAGAAGTGTCCACGGCGTTTTTTCTATACGCATGTCTTGGGCTTCGGCAGCGCCCGCAAGGCTACGGCATTTTCGAGAACGCATGATTGCCTCTACGACTTGTTGCGCTGGCTTGCGGATGCGCGACGCGTGGGAGAGCCTGAATTGGGCGAGGCGGAAGCCGCCTTCGAAGAAATCTGGCAAGCGCGCGGACCGACGGACCATGCCTTCGCAGGTGACTACCGAAGGCTCGCATCCCGTCTGATCGCAGCGTTGCTTACGGCGGGTGCCGGGCAGAGATTCCGTGATGCGCAACCCCTCGCCATCGACTTTCCCAACGGGCGGGTAATCGTGGAGCCAAATGAATTGGCGGAAATGCCCGATGGCACTGTCGTGATTCGCCGTGTTCGTACAGGCTACAAACGGCGCGACGAATACGACCGGCTGGAATACAGCCTTTACCACCTCGCGGCGCAAAGCCAGTTTGGAGGTGGTGCCGTTGTGCAGGCGCTGCACCTGACTGACGAGACTCATGAGCCGGTCGTGATCACTCCAACCAAACTTGGCAACCGAAAGGAGAAGAGTGACGACTTGTTGGCCGGTATCGCGTCCGGCGAGTTCCCGCCAGAGGTGGACGCCGTGACCTGTCCGCGGTGTCCTCACTTCTTCATTTGTCCCTCCGTGCCGAACGGAGCGCTTAAGCTCGACTGATCTATCACAACGAACCCTTTCCGGGTTCCTGCTCCGTTCGCGATCAAGCAGGTGAGGGACGAAGCTGGGCAATTCCGCCTTGCACTTCGACCCCCGGAGTGCAAATCCATGAAATCAGTTGACGTTTTTTGTCAGGGCGAAGGTATCGGCGAGATCGCCCATATCGAGCTCAAGCTGGACGCGACCTTTGCCATCCTCAAGTCCCGCCTCGCGGAAAAGTACCAGATCCCTGACGATGTGCTGCTCTTCATCGAGGACGGAGACGAGCCGATTGACGAGTGCATCCTCGTCAAGGACCGGGCAACCGCCAAAGGGCTGAAAGTCCACATCCACCGCTGCCGCCACGTCAAGGTGACTGTGATGTTCAACGGCAAGACAGTGGAGTGCCATTTCCCGCCCAGTGCCACGGTCGCGCGGGTGAAGGGTTGGGCGGCGCAAAAGGAGTTCGGCTTGTCCGAGGATGAGGCCGGCGAGCATGTGCTGCAGATTGCGGGCACGCATGCCCGACCGGCGCCGGGAACACATATCGGCGCGCTGACCGATGACAAGGCCGCCGACAGCGTGGCATTCGATCGGGTCCCGTACGAACGGAGCAGCGGCGCAGCCAAGGGCGTCGCGTGACGGGCCCCGATCAGCGGGCCTTCGAGGCGGACGTGGCGAAGGCCGCGTTCCGCCTCGGTCAAGCGGAAGGGCGCTGGCGACTGATCAGCGCGGCTTGGCCATTCGCGTTCCTTGGCGTTGTTGCCAAGGACGGTCGGGAATATGTCCTTCGCCTGAATTGTGGCGGTTACCCACAGGCGGCGCCGACTGGCGGCCCATGGGATATGAACACGGGCAAGCTTCTTGAGTTCGATTTATGGCCACGGGGCCAAGGCGGTCGCGTCTCGGCAGTCTTCCGCACCGACTGGAAGAACGGAACCGCCCTCTACCTGCCTTGTGATCGCGAAAGTCTCGTTGGTCACGACAACTGGCGTCACGAGATGCCATCAAAGATTTGGCGACCCGACGACGGCATCGTCCAGTATCTGGAATTCGTCCATGAACTTCTTCATTCCCGTGATTACGCGACACCTCTTCGCACCACGGCATGAACTGTCGTGCTCCTGGTTTCTGTGGCGTCGCTTGAAGGCGAAGTTGCGGGAACGTGGCCACTGTTGCAGTCGGGAAAGCGGGGCGTTCTTGCTAGGACATCGTGAACGTGGCGTGGCCCAGATCGTCGACTTTGTGCTTTATGACGATCTCGACCCGCACGCACTCGACAGCGGCATCGTACGGTTCAATGGCCGCTATTTCAGCGACCTCTGGGCGATCTGCAAGTTGCGCGGCCTGACGGTTGTGGCTGACGTCCACGTGCATCCTGTCGGATCGTGCCAGAGTCCTTCCGACCGTGCCCATCCCATGATTTCTCAGGCTGGGCACATCGCGCTGATACTGCCGCGTTTCGCGACTGGCACCCAGCCACGGCGTGACATCGGCATCTATCGGTATTTGGGCGGCAAGATGTGGGAAATTGTACCTCCGTCCGCACGTCGCCAGTTTTTTCACATTGGCTTGTTCTAAGGAAGCGACGGGCTATGACCGCTCCGATTTCAGCTGACTCTCTTCATCGGCTAGTCAAACACACCATCGACAGCGGGGCTGCTACCAGCATCGCTGAGGCGGAGGCATTGTATAGGAGCTATCAGCTCCGAGTGGAGATTGACCCCGCAGATATCTCCGAATCGGTGCAACAGGCGGCGTTGCTTACGACTGTCGCGCTTGGCCGTCGAGTATTCCTCGGTGGTTACAGTCGCTGGACCGCTCCACGCACCTCTAGCGCTGCCGATGCCGTTGGGGCGCACGATGAAGGACGCGGTTCAGTCGCTGGGCGGCGGATTTGGCGATGTCGCTGATGAGACGCCAACGATTGTGATCGGGGGTGGTACGCGGAATCGGCGAACAGGCTTTTGTGTACGCACCGCAGCGGCAGGTTGGCGTGGCGGCATAGTGCCAGCCCATTCAGAGTTGCAGCCGGATCATCGGCGCGCGATGCCACTGAGTGGGATGTTGGCGGCCGGACTAGCCGTCAACGAGGCATTTCTCTTTATGAACGGCAGGATGCCTGCGGCTGGGCAACGAGTGTTGGGGGTTTCGTTATGGCGCCCCGGCCGGGAGACTGATTGGCTGCAGCCTGACGAAAGCGAACCAGTGCTGACCTACCTTCCTTCGCGCCTGTGGCTGGTGGGTTTGGGCCATCTAGGTCAAGCATATTTGTGGGGGCTCGGCTTGCTGCCCTATCAGGATCCAGCTGACTTAATGCTGACCCTGCAGGATATCGACGTCATTACCAAGTCGACGGAAAGCACCTCCATCTTGACCGACTCCGCTATGAATGGTCAAAAGAAGACACGAGCGATGGCGACGTGGGCTGAGCGGCGAGGATTCACAACCTCTCTACAAGAGCGAATCTTCGCCGCGGATTTCACACGGCAGGCGGAGGAACCGTCAATTGTGCTTTGCGGGCTTGATAATGTAGCAGGGCGCCGCGCGCTGGATCAAGTTGGTTTCGACTTTATCGTCGAAGCTGGGCTCGGCCGCGGACATCGTGATTTCCGCACCATGCGCCTTCACGTTTTGCCCGGTCGCCGTGCCGCCGCTGATCTCTGGAAGCAGAGAAGCGAAAGAGAAAGGGTCGAGGATCGACCCGCATATGCCAAGCTCATGGAGGACGGTGTCCTCGACCGCTGCGGTATGACACTGCTTGCCGACAAGGCGGTAGGCGCTCCTTTCGTGGGCTCAATAGCGGCAACGTTGGTGTTATCGGAGGTGCTGAGGCTACTGCACGGTGGGGCGATTTCCCAGCTGATTGATATGGACCTTCTCAGCCTCGATCACCGTTTGGTCATTGAGCATTCCAACGATTTTGCTGATCTCAACCCAGGATTCACCTTAGCAGTGGATGCGCGGGTAAGGGACTGAAGCGGGTCGTAAGGCGAGGACAGTTGGATCGAGGCTAAGATCGCAAGTAATGAACTAGGTTCGGGCCGCGATCGTTCTTGTCTCTTGGATTGGTATATGAGGTAGATCTGAATTTCCCAGACAAATCAAGCGGCAACCAGCAGTTAGTTCGACAAATGAAGGTTCCGGCAAAAATGCAGCCTCTGTACACTAACACAAGGTTGCGGCTCTGGTCCTGATCTAGTGACATTTGGATT
>JAPOYQ010000003.1:6470-8722 GCA_026706505.1 Gemmatimonadota bacterium | reverse complement strand
CGCTCAGCCACTCGAGGGCGTCGTTCGATCCTTCCACCTGGATCGGTTCCTCCACCCAGAAGGGACGGTAGGGCTCGACGGCCTTGCAGTACTCCAAGGCCATGGTCGGCGTCAGTCGGCCGTGGGCGTCAATGAGGATGTCGAAGTCATCGCCCCCTTCGATTCGCATCTCCTCGATCTGCTTAGCCGCCCGGTTCAGGTCCCAAGGCATGGGCACGGTGAGCGGGTCGCCGACCTTGGTCACTGGCGGTCCCGTCTTGACGGCATTGCATCCCATGCTCCGAGCGCGCTGCACGCCCGCCTTGCCGCTGCCGGCAGCGTAGATGCGGACCTTGTCCCGCGCGGCACCTCCGAGGAGCTTGTAGATCGGTAGGCCCGCGATCTTGCCGAGGATGTCCCACAGGGCGATATCGATGGCGCTGAGGGCGGTGCTGAAAAGCACGCCCACGTGCCAGCGGTTCCAGCGGTAGAGCCCCTGCCAGAGATGCTCGATATCCGTGGGATTCTTGCCGATGAGGTGGCCCTCTAGGTCTTTGATGCACTGGGCGATAGTGCCCACCTTGTTGTCGCTGATCGAGCCTTCGCCCAGTCCCGTGATCCCCTCGTTGGTGCTGATCTTCACGAAACAGCAGTTGCCTTCCACCAGGAAGGTGTCCACCGCGGTGATCCTGATACCGGAGTACTTCGCGCTGCCTTCGTCCGCCATCGTCAGTGTCTCCTTCTTCATCTGATGCTTGGGAATTATAAAGGGCCTTTGAGAGGGGCTGGTCAAGCGGTGGGCCGTCTTTCTCCCTACTTGTTCGCAGTCGCCGCCCTGACTTATTTTTCCAGAGCCAGAAGGCGGTGACGCGCCCCGCAGTGGATAGGAGTATGCGGTGAAGTTGAAAATTGCCACTTGTCAGTTTCCCGTCAGCCGGGACATAGAGCGCAATTGCAAATACGTCGTGCGCCAGATGAAATACGCCAGTGAGCAAGGCGCTCATCTGGCTCATTTTTCGGAGACCTGTCTGGGGGGATACGTCGGGGTCGATCTCCCTTCCTTTGACCACTACGACTGGGACCTGCTGCGCCAGTGCACTGAGGAGGTCGCGGACTTGTCCCGCAAGTTGAAGCTGTGGGTCATTCTTGGCTCCAACCATCGTCTCACGGGCAGACACAAGCCGCACAACAGCCTCTACGTCATCAATGATCGCGGCTCTGTCATGGACCGCTACGACAAGATGTTCTGCACTGGGAAGGTCGGCTCAACGCCGGGCGATCTGGATTCCTACAGCCCGGGGTCGCGCCTGATTACATTCGAAGTAAGAGGAATTAAATGCGGCCTGCAGATATGTCACGACTTTCGCTATCAAGAGCTGTACAGAGAATATAAGAAGCGCGGCGTACAACTCGTCTTTCACTCCTATCACAACGGGGGCATGACCCTGAGCAAGAAGGAGCAATACAGGGACATCTGGGGGATCATGGTTGCAGCGACCATGCAGACCTATGCGGCCAACAACTATATGTGGATCAGCGTCAACAACACTACGAGACGCGAAAGCAGCGGTTCCAGCTTTGTCGTCCGACCCGATGGCCTGATCGACGGCCGATTGCCACTGCACAAGACCGGGGTCTTAGTATCGACCATCGACCCCAGCAAGAAATTTTACGATGCGTCGGAGGCGTGGCGCGGCCGGGCCATGAAAGGGGTCTACCACAGTGGAACCCTAGTGCGCGACAAGCGGTCGGCGGACCGAACCAGCTTTTGAGTTTGCGCGGATGATGGGAGAACCACCGTGCTGATCGTCGATGCCCAGACAGAAGCTAAAAGGACCCGATGGACAAACGCAGACAAATAGAAGATTGCATCGAGGCCTTCCACCTGGGGACTCTTACTGAAGGGGGTTTGCGCCAGACCCTCGAAGAATTGAGCGCGGCGAAACCGCAATGTCAGGATCTGCTCTACCTGCAGACCAGCAGCACTTCCCTGAACTCCAGCGTCCACGGCATGGCCCTCGTCGAAAACGGCGAAATCTCCGACGGACCGACAGACCCCGAAGACTGGCCCTACAAAACGCCACTCCAGGCCATGCGCGACGGCTGGCGCATAGTGCAGTTCCCCAATATGGCGCTGATGCTGGACGAGTCCAAAACCTACGGACTCGGCTGTGAGTTCATCCTCGAAAGATGGAGTTGATGCCCTTGCGTCTGCCCGATATTGCGCCCCGCTGACAGAATTCGAGGACCTCGGTGTCCGTCAGGGTGGGCGC
>JAPOYQ010000003.1:0-6460 GCA_026706505.1 Gemmatimonadota bacterium | reverse complement strand
CCCACCCTGACGGACACCGAGGTCCTCGAATTCTGTCAGCGGGGCTACCTGATCCTCGCAGGCGTCGTCGCGCAGGAGACCAATGAGCGGGTGAATGAATTCATCCGCGCTCACCCCTACGGGTCCGACGACAGCGGCGGATTCGAAGACGACAAGCTGCTGGCCGAGGACTGGTTCGTCGCGGAGGTGATCCTCAACCGGCAGGCGGCCGGTGCAGTGCGCTCGCTCTTGGGAGCTAGCGCCGCCTTGCCGACCTGGATGTTCAACCACCGATCCACGCGCCCCAAACCGGCGCAGCAATGGCACCGCGACGGCTGCTCCCGCTACGGCCACGCAGTCAACCACCTGCAGGTATTCTACTATCCTCAGGACACCCCCCTCGAACTCGGCCCCACCGAAGTGCTGCCCGGCTCGCATTTTCTCTTCAACCTCGGGCCGTTTATGGGCCACTATGGCGGGATCAGGGGGACCGCGTCAACCGCGGCACCGGCGGGCACCATTTTCATCACCGCCTACCCGATCTGGCACCGACGCGGCGCGTCCACCGCCGAGGGCATCCGCAATATGCTCAAGTACCTCTACTGGCGCATGGTGCCGCCGCAGCGGGACTGGATCGTCGAGCCCGATTTCAGCCTCGACGACCTCAACGACCTCGAAAACGCCCTCTACGGCGGCAAGGTACACCCGGCCAAAGACCAGTTCCACCACTGGCACGACGTCGCCCAGATGTTCTACTGGCTGGCGGGCAAGAAAGACGATTTCCACAACTTCCTCGGCACCGACAGTTGGCCCATGGGCCATCCGCCGCGCCGGCAGCCCGGAGATTTCCACACCTTTCCGTCGTAACGCCTATTGATGGGAGAACCACCATGCTAATCGTCGATTCCCACTTGGATATCGCCTACAACGCGCTCGAATGGGACCGAGACCTGCTCCAGCCCATCGTCAAAATACGCGAGGCCGAAGCCGGAATGGCGCAGAAGGGCCGCGGCCTGAACGTGGTGAATTTCGCCGAACTGCGGCGCGGCGGGATCGGCCTCTTCTTCGTCACCATGGGCTGCCGGCTTGCTTCGCAGGGCAAGCGCTTTCCCGGGGTGCGCACCCAAGACATCGCCTACGCCAAATGCAGGGGCGAGTTAGCCTACTACCGCCTGATGGAGGCCAAAGGAGTCCTGCGCCAGATACGCGATCAAACCGAACTCGACGCCCATCTAGCTGAGTGGGACGACGATCCGCAGGCGACCCCGCTGGGGTTTGTCCTCAGCATGGAAGGGGCGGACGGCATTGTGGCACCCGAACAGGTGGCCGAGTGGTGGGATGAAGGTCTGCGGATCGTGAGTCTGTGTCACTACGGAGTCAGCTCCTACTCCCACGGAACGCAGGCTCCCGGCGGCCTGACGGATAGAGGCCGCCCCATGCTCGAAGCGCTGGAGGCGGCCGGGGCAATCCTCGATGTGAGCCACCTAGCTGAGCAGGCGTTCTGGGAAGCCCTGGAGATTTTCACTGGTCCCGTGCTGGCTACTCACAACTGCTGCCGGGCCCTGTGCGACCACGACCGCCAGCTCGACGACCAACAGATCAAAGCGCTGGCCCAGCGCGGAGGCGTCATTGGCGCAGCCATGGACATCTGGATGATCTCCCCCTTGTGGGACCGGGCCGCCATGGACAACACGGGCATCACGCTAGAGACCGCGGTGGACCACATCGACCACGTCTGCCAGCTAACTGGGAACTCCCGCCACGCCGCCATCGGTACCGACTTGGACGGCGGCTACGGCAAGGAGCAGTGCCCCTCTGATCTCGACACCATCGCCGACCTGCGGAAGATTCCCGCCATCCTCGAACGCCGCGGTTACTCGCAGACCGACGTTGCCGACATCATGCACGGCAATTGGGTCCGCTTGCTGCGCGCGGCGTGGAATTGATGTATAGGAGTTATAAGGGGTTTTAGGGAGTTGGGACAAACGTTTAGTCGATAATTTTTGTCTCTATCTTTTGGCCCTCTTATCTAGGAGCGCAATATTTTCCAATTGGCAGAATCGCGAGATGCCTCTAGGATAGCAAGGACACACTCGAGGGTATGGCGCGCTTCGGATAGGCCACAGGGCATTTCACCCTTGCCGTCGATGGCGTCAAAAAAACAGTTCGCTTGAGATATAAACGCATGGTCGCGCTCAAAATCTGGCCAAGACTCTTCCTGCCACTCGGTTTCAGGTTCCATCATCCAGCGCATGCGATTAGAGTGAATTTCAGATTGCAACGTACCGCGTTCACAGACCACGGTGATCGATCCTTCATCAGGGGCTTGATATTGATTCATGCTGAAGCAGGCGAGCGCGTCGCCGTGACGGGTTAAGACGTTGACTGTGTCTTCGACTTCAACTCCGTCCAAAACTTGATGTGCACAGTCAGCAACTAGGCGTTCGACTGGTCCAGCAAGCCAACTTACGAAATTGATAAGATGTGTTAGCCCATCCTGAATAGCGCCTCCTCCCGTGGCGTGACTGGCGTAGTAAATTTCTCTGTATTCGGGTCGGTAGGTGGGGAAGTGTTGGCCCCTGATAACAGTAATATGCAAGGGGCACCCAAAGCGTCCACTGTCGAGGGCTTTCTTCATTGCCGCAAGCACGGGGATGTGGCGCAAGACATAAGCGACTCCAGCAACGAGCTTGCGCTCCCTGATAGTTCTATCGAGACGATCAATCCCATCTAGACTTATAGATAATGGTTTCTCGATCAATAGATGTAGGCCAGACTCTGCTGCTTGTTGCGCCATGGGAATATGTAGGTGCGCAGGTGTTGCGATCACAATAGCGTCATGCCCTGCTTCGAGCGCCAATGTAAAATCAGCATAGCTATTTTTGATTTTATACTTATCTGCTATTTTTTTGCGCAGATTGTCGTTGATCTCACAAATTGAGACTTCTGCGCGATTTGTTGCAAGTATACAACGCGTATGACGTTCACCTATTGAACCCGTGCCAACGACGAGAATCTTTTTTTTGGCTGCTACCATAAATCAGTCACTCCAAAACCGTTAAATCCTTATCCCAAACTCAGCCTCAAAGTCCTGCCATACCGCTTCGGGTACCTCGGTTGTGGCGCTGGCATATACCTCGCCCAATTCCCTGCGATTGGTGGTTCCGACGAGGACTATGCCATTGCCTGCAACCGGCGCATTGAGCGCAAACTGCACGGCCAGGTCTCGGATGTTCAACCCCCGTTCTTGGCACCACTGCCACATCTGGTGTGCGCGCGGCACCACCGAGGGGTCGTCCGGCCCACCGATGGCCGCGGGTATGAGATTCCCGTCTTGATCTAGGGACTGCTTTTCTTTTACGCGCTGGGGTTCTGGACCGGCCAGCAGTGAGCCGACCAATACTCTGCCCATAATGATTCCTACATCGCGTTCCAGCGCCAGAGGAATAGTCGTTTTGGCGAGGGACTGGTCCAGCAAGCTGTAATCCAAAAACGACAACACAATGTCTATGGCACCTGTTTCAATCGCCCGCTGATGAAATTCATGCTGTCGCACAGCAATGCCAAGGTGACCGATGCGTCCCTGCTCCTTCCAGTCGATTAACACATCCAAACAGGCCCCCGGTGCCAACAGTGGTTCCATGTCGTAGCGCGGGCCGTGAATCAACACGGAATCCACATAGTCCGTCTGAAGTTGTTTGAAGCTGTTTTCCAAACTCCACAATGTCGCTTCTTTTGAAAAATCGTGAAAAAAGCGCGGATGAGACCCCACCTTGGTTTGGAGATACACTTTCTCTCGCCATCCACCGGCCAAGGCCAAACCGATGCAGCGCTCGCTCTCGCCATCGCCGTATGGCGGAGCCGTATCGATAAAATTGATGCCCCGCTCAATGGCTTCCCGAATCGTCGCCGTGGCTTCCTCCTCTGACATCAGTTCGGGAAGGCCCAGATAGCCACCGCCCAATCCTAACGCCTTCGGTTCCATCTCTGTACGCCCCAAGCGCCGAACTTCTAGATCTACCATTTTGATCTCCTCAATTGAGTTTTAAAACCCCTCCCTCACAGGATCTCCCTGCCGAAGTCGGCATAGGTCCCTGCGGCGAAAAGCCTGATCGGGGCGTTGACTCCGTCCAGCTCGGTTGCCACGGAATCCAACGCTGCGAAATCGGGGATGGTCCAGACGGCCAAGCCGCCGGGTTCGGGAGCCAGCTTCCCGATTCGCTGGACGAGGAGATTGAGGGTAAACTCAGGGTGCTGTTTTGCACGGCTCTGGTAGAAGCTCCTGACGGCATCCGCAGTGTCGTGGGCAGCGAAAAACTCGGCGTAGTAGGTACCGTTGCGGGCCGGAACCGGTTCGAGTAGCGGATCGTAGCAGCCGGCCACGTTGATCCGCGCGACCTGAAAAAACGGCTGTTCTAGGGCGTCCGCCTCGCCGCTGCGAAAGATCCGGTCCCACGCGTCGATCCGGTCAAGGCCAGCGTTCCGCGTGTGCCAGACCGTCATGTAGCCCGGGTCGGGCCCCAATCGCCACGTGCGACCGACGGACAGGACCAACTCGTCCTCATACCCGCTGTCCCATCCCTCCTGGCCCTGTGCGGCCTGCGCGCGAAACGTCTCCAAATCGATGCCCGGCAGACGGCTGATGTACTCGATGTACACAAGTCCCATAGCGTTCAGGCTCCTGCCACAGAGACCTCTTGCCCGGACGCTGCCGAGGCATAGAGCGCGTCCATGAGCCGCTGAATTCGCACGATCTCCTCGCCCGCAACGGGAGACGCCTCACCCTCGCGGACGGCGCGCAGGAAATCGTTGATCAGCCGCCTCATATCGTAGTCGCAAGACTTCAACGTGCCCTTGGCGGGGGTCTCCTCACGCCACGATCGTCCGTCGTCGGTCCAAATTCTAAGCGGTGAGATGGACGCGGCACCCCGGTCTCCGAGCAAGGTCCAGCCTTCGCGTCGGTTAGAGGGCGCTTGAAGAAAATCCGCTTCCACCGTCAGGATGGTGTTGCCGGACAGCCGAACGAAGCCGGCGCCAAAGTCCTCGAAATCCGGATCGAGCGACGCCGGCTTGATGTCGTCTCGCAGGGCTCCGGCCGCCGCCGGGTAAGCGGCGACCCGCTGATGGCAGAATGCGCTGGCGGTCAGCGGTTCGGGGTTGCCAAGCAGCCAGAGCACGAGGTCGAGGTTGTGGATCGTCCAGTGCGCGAGAACGCCGCCGCCGTTCGCGCCACGCGATTGGTGCGCTCTCCCCGGCAGTCCGTAGGCACTCCCTCCCCACGTTCGCACGGCGTGTACGCGACCGAGGACGCCGTCTGCGATGCGGTCTCTCAGGTACCGGGACTCGTCCCAGGTTCGGTATTCAAAGCAGATGCTCAGCAGTCGGTTGTTCACTTCCGCGGCGCGGACCATGTCCCGGGCCTCGCCCGCATCCATTGCCACGGGCTTCTCGCACAGGACGTGACATCCCGCCTCTAGGCACATCACCGCGAGGTTGCGATGACTCGAAGGCAGCGTGGCGATACTCACGACATCGGGCCTGGTTTTTTCGAGCATCTCTTCCGCGTCCTGAAATCCGGCGACTGCAAACCGCTTTCCGGCCTGCGCCACCCGTTCGGGCTCCAGATCGCATACGCCCACCAGCGAACAGACCCCGGCATCTGCTGCCTCCCGGTAGGCCGGCAGATGTTGTGTGGTTGCGATCTGGCCGCACCCGATCACGGCGACTTTCATCGGACTCATGAGTTCCTCTTCACATCGCTTGAATAAATTGAACCAAGTCGCTTGGATCGCTAGTCCTCAGCGAGACCCAAGCGAGCACCCCGCTGCCCGCGACGCCGATCTGGATTGTATTCAGTCACCAGCGTCTCATACAGATCGAAGAGAACGGCTTTCATGTCCTCGGGCAAACCCGGCTAGTCCACGTCATCTTTTTTTGGCAATTTCAGCGATGGTAGCGCCGGTTATTTTGACGGTGTGAGTGTCTACTCGCTCAACATCCTCACGGGCCGCTTTGGCCTCAGCGCTAGCAGCGGACTGATATTCGGTCGCGAAAACATACGGGGATGGGATGGTATAAGGTGCGATTTCCCCGATCCGCCCCATCGCCTTGCGAGCGCCCTCGCGGATCAAATCCCGAGCTTTAGTGGGAGAGAGAGTGAGAGCACCCGTGCGGCTGAGTCCCTCTTTCACGACGATGCCTTCGATGTCGGGAACGTAACGCTGGGCCTCGTCCACAGCAGCCCGATCCCCGCTGACGAAAACCGTGGGCACGCCAACTTCACCGGCATGAGCCATGTTGAAACCAATTTCACCGATCAGTTCTTCGTTCAACCAGCAGTTGGCAATGCTGCGGGAACTCCAACTGTGACACAGCACGCCATTCGGTGTGTTGTCCATCGCGTGATGGCCGTACAAAAACTGCGCCGCAAATGTCAATCCCATCTCCCACGCAGAGCCTCTGGGGCGACCGAATATCACCC
>JAPOYQ010000609.1 GCA_026706505.1 Gemmatimonadota bacterium | reverse complement strand
CAAAAATCAGCGCGGTCTGAACTTGGATGCTATCGGCGACCATGCGAGTGTGGCTGTAGCCGAAACCCGCGCCGATAAGCGACTTGGCAAGCGCATTGACTCCGAGATCGGCGGGCAGATATATGTCCTGAAAGATGCCGACCCCCAGTCCCATATAAGCTCCAACAACCGGCCCACTGCGCAGCGCGATGAAGCTCAACGTCATAATCAATAAATCGGGTTTGATTGACCATACCTTTATGGAATCGACCCAAGTGGTTTGCAAGATGAAGGCCAGTGCCAGCAAGAGAATATGGCGGACCGCAATCATGTCACCTCGGGATTTGCAAGATTGTGCCCGCCAGCAGCGTCGCCGAGAGGCCGATGTTGTTCTGGCGGGCAATATCGCTGGGGGCGAGGCCGAATTTACGGGCGATGCTATGTAGCGTATCGCCCGTGACCACGGTGTACATCTGCGCTTGCTCGTTGGCCACTGTTAGCTGTTGACCAGGTTTAATTAGTGCCCTCTCAAGACCGTTCCACGCCTGCAAGTCGGCGACGCTAACCGCAAATCGCCGGGCTAACTCCCACAACGTATCGCCCGGCTGCACTATGTAGGACTCGCCGCTCGTCACCTCTCGGGAGACAGGCTGTTGTCGCACCACCAATTCCTGACCGGGTTTGATCAGCGTAGTTTTGAGGCCATTCCATTTCATCAGATCGCGCAGGCTCACCCCGTGCTGGGAGGCGATGCGGCCGAGTACGTCGTTCGGGCGGACGGTATAGGTCCCCCGGCGACCACTCACTGGCTTGGCCCTCGGGGCAACCGGGATATAGAGCAACTGTCGCGGCCGGATGAGGTTGGGATTTCTCAGGCTATTGGCCGCGGCAATGACCCGCGTAGAGACGCCAAAAGTCTGGGCGATGCCAGAGATCGTATCACCGCGCTGAACCCGGTATTGATGGACCGCGGCTTTCTGGGGGATTGGCAGACTGGCGTACTGGTCGAGCAAGATCGGGCCCTTGCCGGGCGGGACCCGAAGGGTATAAGGCGAGCTACTCCTCGGCGGCGTGATGTCTTGGCGTAGCTCGGGGTTGAGGTCGTGCAATACCTGGCGTTCGATGCCCAAGAGCTGAGCCGCTGCTTTCAGATCGACATAAAGCCAGTCTTTGGGCAGGACGACCTCCTCGTATGCAAAGGCTGGCTCTTCGGCTTGGGGTTCAAAGCCAAAAAGTTGTGGATCTTTGGCTATGACGGCCGCGGCCATGAAGAGTGGCACGTAGTTTTTCGTTTCGCGGGGCAAGTCGAGCTGCCAATAGTCGTTGGTGCCGGCGCGGACGATGGCCCGGCGGACTCGTCCTGGCCCGCCGTTGTATGCAGCCAACGCTAAGCGCCAGTCGCCGAACTCTGCAAAAAGGTCTTTTAGGTACCGAGCAGCAGCCTCGGTCGCCTTGATCGGGTCGCGCCGTTCGTCGATCCAGTGGGTGAGCTTGAGGTCCATCATGCGGCCGGTGCGCGCCATAAACTGCCACAACCCCACGGCCCGCGACCGCGAATAGGCCCTTGGGTTGAGGCCGCTTTCGATGACCGCTACGTAGAAAAGGTCGCTGGGCATCTCCTCGCGCCGAAGTATATCGCCGATCAGCGTGCGGTAGCGTCCGGCGCGCTGCAACCAAGTGACAAAGGTCTTGCGACCCCGCGTCTGGAAAAAGCGGATCTTGGCGACGACGCGATCATTGTCGTCAATTGGCATGTCGCAGCGAGGGCCGAGCTGGCGGATGCGGACCAAAAGCTTGGCATCGGCCGGCAGGTGCTCGATTTTTTCCTCGGATAGCAGCAGCAAGCGGCTATTGTCGGGAAAGTCCTTCAAGTGCGGCAACAAGTCGAGGTACGCCTGCTCAATAGCCGATTCGAGCGTGGCGGCCTGCGCGGTATCCACGAGCGCGTCGTGCTCGTCGAGGTCGGCTAAAATGCCGAAGGCCACATCGAGGGCCTCTTGCGCTCGTCGGGTCTGCCCTAGAGCGTGGCTTTCAATAGCGAGGTGCAAGTACCAGCGAACGGCGCGTAGGTCGGCCGTATCTGGCGGCGGGTCCGCAACCGTAGGCATGACCAGTGTAGTCGTCTCGTCTAAGACCAAAGGTCCGGTGCTTTTGCCATGGGCACAGGCCATGAGGAGCAATGCGATGATACAACAATACAAGCGCATGATGCGTCAGTCTTCCTCCGGGACGAGGATCTGGGAGCGGACCTTGAGGGCAAGGGGATAGTACTTCCCGATTCGTTCAGCCGCGGCCTGGGCTTGTGCCTCGGTGCGGTAGTTGCCGACTTCGATCTTGTAGTACGGTTCCTTAAAGACCACGTTGATGTCTTCGCGCTTCAGGCGCTTTTTTGCGTCGACCACGAGGCGGCTGGCCTTGTCGTGTTCTAGGAACTGGGCGATCTGCACCTTCCAGCCAATGGTAGTAACTAGCTCAAGCTCGGGTTCCACAGGACCAGAATCGGACACCGCGCTCGCCGGAACCTCGACGACATAAGCGTCGACGTAGTCCGGACCGAGTGCGGAGACCTGCTCTTTGAGGGCCGCAGCCTCGGCGCGAGTGGCGTATTGGCCGGCTTGCAGTACTGAGTGCTCATTGCGGGCCACTAGATAAACCCTCACACCGAGCGCGCGTTCTAGCTCAACGCGGCGCTGGCGGGCCATGGCTTCGTTGCTCAGGGCTAGTAGTTGGAGGCGATAGACCGAAGCGCTCGCTACCGGAGCGCGGTCCTGCGCGGGGACCGCTGGTTCCGCTGGGGTTTGGGTTTGGTCGCTTTCCTCTTTCTCGCGTTGAATCGGCTCAATTAGCAAGTCTTCGCCAAGGCTACGCGGGTCGAATTCTTCGCGACTAGTGGGTGCGGCGTCGCCCGAATCTGTGCGCCAACGCGGCGCGCTCGCGCAGTGAGCCGTGGCGAGTAGGGCCAGCAATAGGATCGGATAGCTTTTCATCGTTCGATCCAAGCGCGCAGGGCGGGTTCGTACGGAGCGCGGGCGACGCCCTTTTCCGAAATGATCGCCGACACCAAGCCGCAGGGTGTGACGTCAAAGGCCGGATTGTAAACGGGCACCGCGTCCGGGGCCGTGGGCTTGCCCATGCCTTCGCGGACCTCAGCTGCGTCGCGCTTCTCAATGGGAATTTCCGCACCCGAGGCCAATTCCATGTCGAGGGTTGAGACCGGCGCGGCCACGTAGAAAGGCACGCCGTGCTCGCGGGCGAGAATGGCCAGCCCGTAGGTGCCGATCTTGTTGGCTACATCGCCGTTGCTAGCGATGCGGTCAGCACCCACTATGCAGCAGTCAATCGCCTCATTCCGCAGCACGACCGCGGCCGCATTGTCGCAGATAACCCTGACATCGATGCCGCTCTGCATCAGCTCCCACGCCGTCAGCCGCGAACCTTGGAGCAAGGGGCGGGTTTCGTCTGCAAACACGGCAACTTTCTTACCCGCCTCTTGGGCTGCATAGACGACCCCCAAAGCCGTGCCGTAGTCAGCCGTAGCCAAGCCGCCGGCGTTGCAGTGGGTAATGACTTGGCTGCCATCGCGTAGGAGTGCCGCGCCGTGCGCGCCGATCTGGCGACAGATTTGGCGGTCTTCCTCAAACAGGCGGTGCGCAGCCTCTAGCAGAGCATCGCAGATGGCGTGGTTGTCGAGGCTCCGACTCGCCGCCAACACCTCCTCCATCTGATCCAAGGCCCAGAACAGGTTGACCGCAGTGGGCCGGGTGCGGGCGAGGCGGGCAATGTCATCTTCCACGCGGCAGCAAAAGGCCTCGGGGGCGCAATCGACCGCGGCGCGCGCACCTACCACGACGCCGTACGCAGCCGCCAAGCCAATGGCCGGTGCACCGCGCACCACCAGCCCTTCAATAGCGCGGGCGATATCCTCGACGTGGCGATAAGTCGCGTACACCAACTCCTCGGGCAAGCGAGTTTGATCGAGCAGGATCAGCGCATCGTCCTGCCATTTAAGCGTTTGCATCGGCATTAGAAAGTCGAAAATTCAAAGGGCTTTTCTGCGGCTTCCTCGGGCGCGTCCCCATCTGCGAAGTCCGTGCGCTCGGCGTCGCCCCACAGCCTCTCTAGGGCGTAGAAGTCGCGTGCCTCCTCGCGGAAGATATGGACGACGAAATCGACGTAATCCATCAGCACCCAGCGTCGAGTATCCGCGCCCTCAATGTGCCAAGGTTTTTCGCCGATCTCGGCGAGTTGGTCCCGCACCTCGTCGACGAGACTGCGGATGTGCTGTTCAGAAGTACCCGTACAGAGCAAGAAACAGTCGCAGGTGTCGGAGACATCGCGCAAATCTAGCAAGGTTATTGCGAAGGCCTTCTTATCTTGTAAAATTTCTACGGCGCGGGCGATGCGCGGCTCTTGACACAGGCTCATAGACGTTTTCTCATGGTTACTTAGCCGGATCGAGCAGGCCGATGCGGCGGTAGTCGCGCCCGATGACAATCGAGACGCTCGCTAGACTGAACTGGCTTTCCTTCTTCTGCTGAATAAAATGAGGTATTCCCAAGACCTCCGCCACTTGTCGAGCTTGCTCGATATCGCCGTCCAAATCGACGACGAGGGTGTGGAGGTAATTAAAGCTGGACGCATTGCCTTCGTGAATCACGTCTAACCCGAGAGCGCGGACCTTTTTGCGCAGGCGGGCGGCGACTTGCGATTCGCCTCCGCCATTGAGAATTTCGACCCGAATGGGGCTAAGCTGGGGAGCGGTTTCCGGCTTGGAGACTTCCTGTGGGGGCGTTGGCTCGGGTGCAGCAGATTGCGGCCAGAAGGCTGCCTTGAGGAGAAGGGCTATGGCCACAGTGGCCAGCCCCCACAAAATTAGCTCCTGCACGTAGAAATTTTCTCGATCCATCGCTCCAACATCTTTAATTTAATGAATAAAAAACGTCAAGTTAAGTCAAGCAAACAAAGGATGATACGTGAATTTCTGGCGTGAAGAAATCTTTGTCCATCGCTTCTCCACGGCTGACTTTCTCGCCGCCTGTCACCAAGCGTTTGAGCGGTATGGCGCGGGGGTCATCGACAATCCACCGCGCACCGAGTCCGTCCAAAAGCGCGGGTCACTCGACTACTTTCGCTTGGATATGCCCGCCGAATGGCCGGGGAAGTTTCGCGCGCGAAAGATCATCGAAGAATTTTCAGACGTGGCGACCGGACGGCTGGCCAAGCGAGAGGCGTATATCGCATTTGAAGATCTGCAACAGGGCCGATCGTATCGGCTAGAGGCCGGGCACATCACCGACTGGCGTACCGGCGCGGCGGGCGCGCTGGGTCTCCAATATCTAGCGGGCGCGGCCATCGAGCGAGTCGCCATCTTGGGAACCGGCCGGATTGCGCGGACCTTGGCCCTATCCTGCGACGCGCTCTTTGATTTGGCGGAAATTGCCTGCACGAGCCGCCGGGAGGCAAACCGGGCGGCGTTTGCCAAAGTGGTCGAGCCGGACCTGCATGCGAGCCTGCGGATAGCAACGTCGCTAGAGACCTGTATCGCCGGAGCCGACGCCGTGCTGACGGCAGTGCCGACGCCGCAGCCCATTTTGACCTCGGCGGCCCTAGCCGAGGTTCCCTACCTCGCGGTCCTCGCCGGAGATAGTCGCACGCGCCAGCTCGCGCCGGAAGTCCTCTATGAGCGCACGGTAGTCGTCGATGTGCTCGCCCAAGCCCAGAAGTCTGGGGAGTTTCGCTTTGCCGCCGAGCAGGGCCAAGTCGAGCAGATCGCCTTGGCGCGCAATGCCGAGGGCACGGTGCTAGATATCGGCGACGCCGCCTGTGGGCGACTTGGCACAATAACGCCGAGCGCGGTCTATCTGACGGGAATGGGGGCGCAGGACTTGTGTGCAGCGGCCATGGTGTACCGCCGCCTGCTCACTTGAAGAGCCCCGAGTACTTAAAGGTCATAATGTAGTCCTGCGAGCCTTTCTTCTTGGCTCGGGGCCGACTGTCGTAAATATCCCAGCCGAAACCGAAGAGAAACTGATCTTTGTAAAAGGAAACGGCCACGCCCAGAGAAATGGCCAGCGAGTTGCCGGTCGACAGAGCTTCGAGCACATTGCCAATGGCGGTGAAATGGATGCCGGAAATCAACGGGTTATCCACGTTGTGCCAGCCGGCAAAGGCCAATCCAGGCAAGCCAATCAGACGCTCGGTTTGGCCTGGGACCGCGTTGCCGTCGGCGTCAGTATAATTGCGCCCGGGGCGGATCGTCAAAAAGGAAACCAGCGGCTTAGCTTCAAATTCCCACTTCCAGCCCCCGGCTTCCAAAAGCTGCGACACGCTCTGCGGTGGAGCACCCGGGTAACTATGGGTAGTGATTTTGAGCCGCACTCGGCGATTGTCTTCTTCCGCTAGCTGCAAGTTGAGATCCTCGGCTAGGACGCGCCCGCCGCTCGATTCGTAGATTGTGACCTTCTTCTTTTGGATACTGCCTTTGGGGGCGTAGTTTTCGTCGAGCCGGGTCCACTCGACGACCATCTCGCGACCGATCAGCGCCCGCCGCAGCGAGTCGGGAATCGCAAAGGCCACATCCACTTTGGTGCCGTCTTTTTGCACGACGGGAACATTATTCCAGCCGACGGCCAAGGGCTGGGTCTTCTCGCCGCGCGAGACCAAGACCTCGATAATCTGCGCCAAGTCGATGTCTGCGAGCACCCCATCCCCTTTGTATTCGAGTGGACGGGCGCGGTCTTTGACGTCATTGCTGACCAACAAAACGCGCCCGCGGCGCTCGCCTAAGGCATCGGGCGTAAAAAAGAGGGTGAGGCGCGCGGACTCGCCCGGGGCCAGCGCGAATTGCGCCGGCTCAACGTGGGCCTCCTTGCTTTGGGGATGCGCTTCGACTTGCAGCACAGTATCGCCGACGTTGGTGGCCACGACGGTCCTTTCCGTCTGCTCCCCCAAGACCATGTAGCCAAAATCGACGACACCCGCCGGATTCAACTCGATTTCCGCAGCCACGCCGTTGCCCTTGAGCAGAATGTCGAGCGCCATTATCTCATTCGTGCCCAAGCCGTCTAAGCGCAAGGTTCCCGAAATCAATCCACGAGCCGATGGGCTAAAGGCCACGTGCAGCGGCAAGGTGCGCTGACTGTGGGCCGGCAGCAGAAACTTGCTGTCGGCGTCGATTGGGGTGTGGGCGGTGAATTCGCTACTCGTCGAGCGAAGCTGGTGAATCTCAAAGTCGGCGTTGCCCACATTGGCTATCTCGACGACTCGGCTACTGCTTTCGCCAACGGCAACGCGGCCAAAGTCCACGGTCGCCGGGCTGAGGGCGAAAAACTGACCTACGCCCTGCAAGCGCACGGTCTGACGCCTGGCCTCGGCCTCGACGTGGAGGATGGCTTGGCGAGCACCAGATTCCTTGGGCGAGAAACTCAGTGCCACTTGGGCACTAGCTTTAGGCTGAACGAGGACCGAGTGCTGTTCGAGACCGAATTCAACGCCCTCGTCAGCAGCCACGGCAACCTCCACCACGCCCGGCTGTCCTCCCCTGTTCCACAACAGCAAATAGCCGTGCACGGTCCCGCCGATGGGCACGTTGCCAAAGTCAATGTCACCACTGATAATCTCGATGCTCGGCGGGCTAATTTGGCCGCGACCCGCGAGGGGAATGGCGACGGTGGCAGCTTGCGGATCGCTAGTGTACAGACGCAGGACGCCACTTTGATCTCCTTCGCTCTGCGGCACAAATGCCGCGCTCAGGTCGAGCCGTCCCTCGGGAGCAATGGTCACCGACGAGTCCGTGCGCCCGAGGGCAAAGGCCGCGCCCTCGATGGCGACGTTTTCAACGTGCAGCTCGGCCTGGCCCTGATTGAGGACGGTCACGCGGCGCGTTAGGCGCTGGCCCGCTTCGACAGTGCCAAAATCGAGGCCCACTTGCGGGTGGGGCGAAAAAGCCGCTTGCGGCACCAATCCACTCCCCCGCAGAAGAATGGACCAATTCCCAAAGTCGGGCGAGGCGACCACTAATTCAGTCGCGACCGACCCCGCGCGCGTCGGAGCGAACGCAATGTCGATCCGCGTTTCATCGCCGGGAGCGGGCCAAGGGCCAACGTCGCCCTCAACGCTAAAGGGACCCCGTAGATCGACAACTTCCATCTGCCCAGCCATCACGGGTACGGTACCGGTGTTTTTGACGATAACGGCCGCCGTCGCCACTTGCCCGACGGGCACCGCGCCAAAATCCAGCCCTTCGGCCGGCAAAAGTACCAAGGTCGGAACGACGGCTACCGCTTGGAGCGGCACGACCAAGCGCTCATCTTTGAACAAGGCGGCCACCTGCAACGTCAGTTCGCCCACATACTCCCCGGCCGCAATGGCGCTGAAGCGCACTTCGACGCTGCTGACGCTCTTGCCGTCCAAGCGCAGCGTATCTGATAACGCGCTAAAGCCGTCGCCACTAATACCGACGATCACCTCAAGGGCGTCGTCTTGCAGATTTTCGACGGAAATGGACGCTCGCGCCTCCACGCCGACGCCGACTACGCCCAAGTCGAGCGCATTCGGGTCAATGGCGAGGGGCTGGGCGAGCAGAACCGCTGGCAGAATCAGGAGAGCGAGCAGAAGAAAAAAAGAAGAGCGACCAATCCGCCAGAATACCGAATACAATGTTTGTCGAAGTTCCACGTCGCAGAGGAGTGGAAAACTTCCTCTGAGGTATTCTTTACGCTGATTCAGGTCGCTCTCTGTCAGTCGAA
>JAPOYQ010000643.1 GCA_026706505.1 Gemmatimonadota bacterium | reverse complement strand
TCGCCGATTTCGTCCAGAAAGACCGTTCCGCCGTCAGCTTGTTCAAAGATGCCTCGGTATTGAGCGCGGGCATCAGTGAAGGCCCCCTTCTCATGCCCGAAAAGTTCGTTCTCCAGCAGATTCTCCGGAATGGCACCGCAGTTGAGTGGACGGAAAGGATGTTCGCGTCGGCTGCTGTAGCGATGTATAGCTTCGGCGACTAGGTCTTTGCCTGCGCCGCTTTCGCCCGTCAGTAGGATAGAGGAGACAGGTGTCGGTGCCACGATTAAAATGCGTTCGCGCAATTGGCGCATCAAGGACGACTGACCCACCATCTCGGCCCCGTGCAAAAAGTCCCCACGCTCTAGTAGGTGGTCCAGATGTTGGCGCAGGATTTCGGCTTCAAAGGGCACGGCGATTTGGTCCTTGAGAGGCGAGTCCCACAGAAGTCGGTCCCAGTTCTCATCGGCGTTGCCCAAGCCTAGTACGGGCACATCGCGGTGCTGGTCGAGTGCGGCGATCCCCTCTGCCAGGACGGCGGGCGGGAGTTCCATATCAAAAGCGACTAGATCCATCCCACGCCGCAGCAGCGGTACAAGTGCATTGCCGTTAGCAGCGTTGATTACGCGCAGCCGCGCGTCATGGACCGCAGACTTGAATTCCGCTTCCAGTTCTGCCTGCTGAGTCAGAAGCAAAATATGACGTTGCGTCAGGGTCATGGTTCTTCCCGCTGTCGTCGCCTCAGTTGAGGGTTTCCAGCTCGTGGCTCAGGGTCTCGATCCGCTCGCGGGCTTCCTGCCCCTGGGGACTCTGCCCCCCTTCGCGCCGCGCGATCCGCTCGTAGATGGTTATGGCCGTGGCGTCTTCGCCCAGCGATTCGTGGCAGCGGGCGCGCTGGAAATCCGCCGAGGTGATCCACATGCTGAGCCCTTCAGAGCCGTGGTAACTGACTTTGTAATAGGCTTGAATAGCCTTGCGGTACTCGCCCATGTTTTGATAGGATTCGCCGATGTAAAACCGAGCTTGAGAAGCGCCGTTGCCATCGAGTAGCTGCTGGGAAAGCAGGTCCTCTAGTTGTTCAATGGCTTGGGCGTATTGGCCCTTATTCTTGAGGATGATGCCTAGTTCGAGTTGGATCTCGACGGCTTTGGGGTTGTCGGGGTATTGGCTCAGTAGCTGGTTGGCTATTTGGTGAGCGGCCTCGTACTCGTGGGCTTTTTGGTAGCTCTTGAGGAGTTTCCACAGCGCATTTTGGATCTGTTCGCTACTGATTTCCGGTGCGTCCAAGACGCGTTTGTAGGCCCCGGCCGCTTGCAGGAAGTTGCGCAGCGAAAAGTGGTAGTCTCCTAGACGCAAGTAAGCATCGACTGCCTGAGGACTCGTTGGATATTGCCGGACAAAACGCGAGATGGCCTCCAGCGCATACGCCGCTCCTTCCTCACTGGGCGCCGCCCGGTTTCGCTTCCACAGCGTTATGGCCATCCAATAGGCCCCGTCGTCGGCCCAAGTGCCGCCTTGCTCTTCTACCTTTTGAAACGTCTCGTATGCCTTCTTGTGGTTGCCCGCCTGCAAGTAGTATTTCCCTTCTTCGATCGAGAAATGTTGACGCCACTCCGTCTCCTCCTTGAATCGCTTGGCAAACTGCTTGGCTGCCTTGCGCCCCTCCTCTATGCGCTTGAGTCGGAACACGGCGAGGACGGCTTGTCCGTGGATCAGGACATCCTCGCTTTGCTGCAGCAGAGGCTGATAGAGCTGATAGGCTCGCTTGTATTTCTGTTGGGCAAAGGCGACGTGGCCGGCCCGCGCCGAGGCGTCGGTCGCCAGTTCGCTGGAGGCAAACTCTTGGCCGACCTTGCGGAAGAGCTGAAGAGCCTCGTCTTCCTGCCCCAACCTTAGTTGCAGTATCGCTTGGGCGAAGTAAATGCTATCTAGTCCCGCTGGGTTTGGTTCTTCGGCGAGTATTTGCCGATAGGTCTCCATGGCCTCGCCGTAGCGGTTGAGGTGGTGATAAGCGCGGCCGATTCGTCGCAGAATCGGCCCCCTATCGTCGGAGATGGTCGAGTTGGAAACTAGCGGTAGGTATAGCTCGATGGCTGCGGCGTATTGGCCGAGCTGGAAGTAGGTGTCGCCCAGTAGTTTTTGGGCGGCGCGGCGCTGGGGAAAGGCCGGGTAGCCCCAGCGCAACTCTTGCAGCCGGGCGATGGCTTCTTGGGTCCGCTCCTGCGCCAGGCGGATATGGCCCAGTTCAAAGAGCATCGGTGCCGTCAGCGGACTGTCGGGATAGTCTCGCAGAATGCGCTCGAACAGGTCGGCCGCAGCTCGGTATTGGCCTTTTTGCACTAGGCAAAGACTCTTGCCGTACAGAGCGTGGGGTACGAGTGGGCTACTAGAAAAGAGGCGACCGAGCTGGTCGTAGGCCACAATGGCCTCGTCGAACCAAGTGGTAGTGGTATCGGTCGCCCCGAGTTGGCGGCGGGCATCGCCTAGCTGCAAAAGGGCTTGGTCTAGATGGGCATCTCGGCGCTCGGAAAACTCGGCGACGAAGGCGGCAAGCCCCTCTTCGAGCGTTGACAATCGCAGCGAGTCGGGGCGGTCCTCGGCTTCGAGTGTAATGAGGCGCAGTCGTGCGCGCCGGGCCCAAGTGCTGTCGATGGGGGCTTGCTCGACGAGAATAGTGCTGTCGGTGGGGGCTTGCTCGACGAGAACGCGGTATCCCCGGAGAGCAAGAATCCGCAGCGAGTCTGCGCTGGCAGGCTCTGCTTCTAGCTCGCGTTGGCGGGAGAGCCGGAGCAGGCTTTCGGCCAAAAAGTACTGTGCCTCGCTGCGGTTGTGATCGTCTGGATAGGCTGCGGAGTAGTGTTTGAAGGACTGGGCAGCAGTCACAAAATCGTGGTGCGCGAACAGCATCCGAGCTACCTCTAGCAGCACGAGTTGGCGCGACTTGCCACTCAACTCGTCGATCCACGCCTGCTGTAAGGCTCGGTTGAGGCCGGCCCGGTCCAAGACGGTGAACTCGCGCAGATATTCGATTCGCTGGCGCACCTCCTCGCTCTGACGGTCCGCGGGGAAGAGTTCGAGAAAGGCCGTATACTCGCGCAGTGCCGTGCGCGGCTGTCCACTTCGCGCAAAAGTCTGGGCGAGGGCAAATTGCGCTTTGGTTGCCACCTCGTCCTGAGCCGAAGCTAGCTGGCGATAGAGGGCGATGGCTTCTTCGTAGTAACCGGTTGAGTCGTAGAGTGCGGCGAGTTCGAAGCGCACGGCGTCGGCATCGGGGGCGGTATCGGCTTCCTGAAGGTAACGGCGATACCAAGTTATCGAGCGGCTGTGTTCGCGGCGTCTCTTGTAGAGGACGCCCAGTTCCCGCAGCGCACTGATGGCTTCGGGGCTGTCGCCGGTCTGGATCAATCCTTGAAACAGGCCCACTGCGAGGGCGAATTGTCCGGCTTGGCCTAGGGCGATAGCTCGGCCAAGCTGCGCCCGGAGGAAAGCGGGATGGCCGGGTTGGAGCATGGAGCGTAGCTTTTCGTAATGGGCGATGGCCTTGCTCGTCTGATGACTCTGGCGGCGGGCATCGGCTAGCCCAAGGAGTGCGCGTTCTTTGAGAGAGCGGTCGTCAATTTTGCTGTAGGCGCGCTGATAGGCGTCCCCGGCTTGGCTGAAGAGGCGCGATCGATAGAGATCGTCGGCGCGATCCAGATAGGCACTGTCGGTCTGCGCCGCTTTGGGAAAGCGCCGCGCTAGCGATTTGAATTGCTTCTCAGCGGTTTCTCTGTTGCCCATAAAGAGCGCGATGCGCCCTCCGAGCAGCAGGGCGCTGGGGGCTTCAGGCGGCGGTGGCGCCGCGGCGGCGATTTGCCCGAGTAGCTGTTGGGCCTCTTCGACCCGACCAGCGGCAAAGCGCAACTGGGCCAGCCGATAGCGGGCCAAATGCGCTTGCTTAGAAGTCGCGTAGTCGGTCAACAGATGTCCATAAACAGCTTCGGCTTGCCGCAAATTTTCAGCGCGGGTATAATTAGCCGCTGCCTCAATCAAGTCTTTGGCGGCGAATTCGCTGGTGCTGAAACGACGCTGGACCTCTTCGTATGACCGAGCGGCCAACAGGTATTGACCTTGATCGGCCAGACAGGCCGCTCGCTCGCGTCGGGCGTCGGCAGCATTCAAGTGCTCGAGATGTTCGAGATAAAACGTCTCGTAGGCCGGCACCGCTAGGTCGCAACGGCCGCTTTGACGGTACGCACGCGCCAGCATCAGTCGAGCCTCGGCTATCTGCTGACTGTCGGGATAATTGCGAACAAACTCGGCAAATAGCCCGGCGGCGGTTGCATAGTCGCCGGCATCCCGGAAGAGATTGCGGGCCAGTTTGAAGTCGTCCTCTGCGCTCGCTTGCGCCCAGCTTTGGGTGCTTAGGCAGAGGAGAAACACTAACATCAACTTTGGAACCATATCAATTCTCAACTATTCTCAAGAAGTATGCCAATCTGACACGTAGTATAGAGTGTAAAATATAGTAAAATGCGGTCAAGGTGTACAGCGATGGAGAGTCTGTCGGTCGAAAAAGCGTACGCAAAAATAAACTTGGGGCTTAAGATTCTCGGCTGCCGCTCCGATGGCTACCACGAGATCCTCAGCGTGGCTCAATGCGTGGATTTAGCGGACGTCTTGTACTTTGAATCAGCTTCCTCCGATCAATTGACCTGTAGTCTCGAAAGTCTATCGACGGGACCGGACAATTTGGTGTGCCGCGCAGTTGATGCCTTTCGCGCTCGGCTCGACCGACCGACCCAGTCTTTCCGCATCCACCTAGAAAAGAATATACCTATAGGTGCAGGCCTAGGCGGGGGCAGTGCCGACGCGGCGGCAGCCCTGCGAGCACTCAATCGCTTCTATGACCAGCCATTCTCGACTGCAGACCTCCGCCAGATCGCCGCAACCCTTGGCTCGGACATTCCCTTTGTAGTGGAAGGCGGCACCGCTCTAATGAGAGGCCGGGGCGAGATGCTCGAAGCGCTGAACTGGGAGGGCGCAGTCTTTTATGTGCTGGTGTACCCCGAGGTCGAGATCAGCACGGCGTGGGCTTATGGCCAACTTGGCTCCATCTTGACAGAAAATTCTCCCTATTTTAATTTTATTGTTTCCCTGAGCGGCGGGTGCGTTGACCACGACAGGTTATTTGAAGTGCTGGAGAACGACTTCACGCCCGCGGTAGATCGCGCCTATCCCATCGTCGCAGAACTTCGTTCTCAACTGGACCGAGTTGGTGCCCGCGCCACGTCCATGTCGGGCAGCGGCTCCACTGTTTACGGTGTCTTCGACGACCGGAAGACCGCCTCTCAGGCGCAGAGCGCACTGCAAAGGCAAGGTTGCCGGTCTTTTTTATGTCAGCCGGTCTAGCTCGGGGGAGCGCGAGGCATAGAGATAGGTAGCCCGGTCGTTCAACTGGTAGGACAACGGATTTTGGTTCCGTCTATCGAGGTTCGAGTCCTCGCCGGGCTGCCATTATGCCATTGATATTTTGATTGAGTCTTTTGAGGAGACGTTCCGATGCCACAAGTTCCACTACAGATCCAAGCGCGCGAGCAGGTCGCGCTCAAAGTCCAGTCCCGCCAAGAGCGTGGCAAGGGCCCGGTGGGCCAGATACGCCGCCTGCAGGGCCAGTTGCCCGGGGTGATCTACGGCCACAATCAGCCCACTGAGTCCTTCAAGACGGATGCCCATACCTTGGAGCGCATTCTGAGCAAGGGCGGGCAAAACGCGATCATCTTGATTGAGCACGAAGAGCCTGACAGAGCTCCTGAGCAGGCCCTGATTCGCGACATCCAATACCACAAGGTCCGCGGCGATGTGCTGCACTTAGACCTTTTGCGCATCGATCCGAGCGAGACGCTGCGCGCCAATGTTCCGATCCTGACTGAGGGGGAGCCCGAGGGAGTCCGCAACGAGGGTGGGGCCTTGCAGCAGGCGCTGACTTCAATCGAAATGGAATGCGTCGTCTCGGAAATGCCCTCTGCGATGGTGATTGACATCTCTTCGCTGGTCATCGGCGATAGCCTGCACGTGAGCGATCTCGTCGAACAAGAGCCGCGCATTACCACCGATCCGGACCGCACGATTGTCAACGTCTTGGCTCCGCGCTTGATCACTGAGGAGGAGGAAGCCGAGGAGGTCGAAGGAGAGGAGGTCGAAGGCGAAGAAGGCGGCGAAGGCGGCGAAGGCGAAGAAGGCGGCGAGGGCGGCGGAGGCGACGAGGGTGGCGAAGAGTAGATTTGCAAGTAGCCTTGGGTTTGGGCAATCCCGGTGCGCGCTACGCGTCAACGCGGCACAACATAGGCTTTATGGTGGTAGACCACCTAGCGGCCCGCTGTGGTGTTGACTGGCAGCATCGAGCGGACGCACAAGTTGTCCGAGTAGTGCTGGGTGGTCGGGAAGTGCTTTTGGCTAAGCCTCAGACCTATATGAACCGCAGCGGCCGAACCGCAGCGGCCCTTTGCGCCCAATGGGAGGTGCTTCCCGAGGACCTATTGGTCATCTTCGACGACTTCCTGCTCGACTTCGGGCGCCTGCGCTTTCGCCGTGGCGGCAGTGATGGCGGACACAACGGTTTGGCTTCGGTACTCGAAGCGCTCAACACGGAAGCCGTACCGCGCCTGCGCCTAGGGATCGGCATCCCACCCGCAGACGCGGACGTCGTCGACTACGTCTTGGATCCGTTTTCCCCCGCAGATGAGGTAGAAGACTTGATTGAACGCGGGAATGCGGCACTTGAAGTGTACTACGCCGAAGGCATCGAGGCGGCCATGAACAAGTTCAACGGTTAAAAAGCAACGTAGCCGAGGGAGGGTTACAAACGCATATGGAAATTTGGACAAGCGCAGCGCCATTCATAGGCCTGGGCGGTTTGCTTTGCTCGCTCCTGCTGTACTTTTACATCAAAAAGTCTCCGGCGGGTACTCCAGAGATGGTGGAAATCTCACAGGCTATCCACGAGGGAGCTATGGCCTTTCTCAAACGCGAATACACCATCCTCGCCGGATTTATCGTCATCGTTTTCGTCCTCCTTTTTGCCTTCGTCGGAGCCCATACCGCATACGCTTTCTTGGCGGGAGCCGTTTGTTCCATTTTGGCCGGTTATACCGGCATGAAGGCAGCCTGTCACGCCAATGTTCGCACCGCCCAAGCGGCCAACCAACACGGCCAAGGGCCGGCGCTAAACATCGCTTTTTCAGGGGGCGCAGTGATGGGACTTGCCGTGGCTGGCTTGGGACTCTTCGGTGTTGGAGCACTGGCCAGCGCTATTGGTATCTGGGACGATATAAGCCAAGCATCTACGATCAATGGCTTCGCTATGGGGGCCTCTTCGATTGCTCTTTTCGCGCGCGTTGGCGGCGGCATCTTCACCAAGACAGCGGATGTGGGTGCCGACTTGGTGGTCAAAGTAGAGGCGGGGATTCCCGAGGACGATCCCCGCAATCCGGCCGTTATCGCCGACAACGTCGGCGATAACGTCGGCGATGTAGCTGGCATGGGTGCCGATATCTTTGAATCGTACGTCGGATCGGTCATTGCTACCATTGCCATCGCCGCCACCGCGTCCGCGTCACTGCTGGCCACGCTCGCTCCCAGTATCTCCGATCCGACTCAGGCGAAACTTGCGGCAATGAGCTTCCCGCTGATCGTCATCACGATCGGTATAGTCGCGTCGCTGCTGGGCGTGTTGATGGTGCGGATACTGCAGAACTTCGACCCCGGTGCTGCATTGCGCTACTCGACTTGGGTTGCAGCCGCACTAATGATTTTGGGTGCTTGGTGGGTCGCCGGGACAATCGGCCTATCCAATCAGCCGGTGTGGGCACTATGCGCGGGCTGCTTGGCCGGGATCGCGATTGGCCTTTTTACCGAGTACTACACTGGCGGCAAACCCATCCGCACCATCGCTGAAACCTCTAAGACTGGCGTGGCGACCAATATTATTTCCGGTCTGGCCATAGGCATGGAGAGCGTCGTCCTGCCGACCTTGGGGATCGTCATCGCCATTGGCTTGGCCTTCCACTTTGCCGGGCTTTTTGGGATTGGCATCGCCGCCGTGGGCATGCTGGCCACCGTGGGTATCACTATGTCGGTTGACGCCTACGGCCCCATCGCCGACAACGCCGGCGGCATTACCGAAATGGCGGGCTTGGGCGAAGACACGCGCAAGATCACCGATGGTCTCGACTCACTCGGCAACACGACCGCGGCCATGGGCAAAGGATTTGCCATTGGTTCGGCAGCGTTGACGGCATTGGCGCTTTTTTCGGCTTATTCCTCCGCTATTGCGACTGCAACCGGTGAGCCGATCGTCATTGACGTGACTACGCCGATTGTCGTCGGCGGGCTTTTTATCGGCGCGATGATTCCCTACCTAGCGGCCTCCATTACCATGACCTCGGTCGGCAAGGCCGCCTTCAAGATGGTCGAGGAAGTCCGGCGTCAGTTCCGCGAAATCGAGGGCCTGATGGAAGGCAAAGCCAAGCCCGATACCCGGCGTTGCGTGGAGATCAGCACGACGGCAGCACTGCGCGAGATGATTCTACCAGGCCTGTTGGCGGTGTTGGCTCCGGTCGCGGTTGGTTTCGGCCTCGGCCCCATCGCCTTGGGCGGCATGCTCGCCGGGGCGACGGTCAGCGGCGTACTGTTGGCATTGATGATGGCCAATAGCGGCGGGGCTTGGGACAACGCCAAAAAATGGATCGAAGAAGGCCACTTGGGAGGCAAGGGGTCTGACCCCCACAAAGCCGCTGTCGTCG
>JAPOYQ010000920.1 GCA_026706505.1 Gemmatimonadota bacterium | reverse complement strand
CCCCACCTGATAGGACGCTGAGTCAGGCAGAGGAACCAACCGGTCAGCGGACACGGCCGCTTCTGCGGCGTACGACCCCATCACCCCGGCATAGGCCACGCGATCACCCACTTGCACGCCCTCTACCCCCTCGCCAACGCGCGCGACGACCCCGGCGGCTTCCATACCAGGGATGCAGGGCAGCTCGACTGGGTATAGCCCTCCACGGTGATAGGTGTCGATATAATTCAAGCCTATGGCTTTGATTTCGACTACGGCCTCGCCCGGCCTGGGTGTGGGCTCGGGCACGTCCTCATGGGTGAGGACTTCAGGGCCTCCGCACTGGTGGAAACGCACTGCTTTCATCAATGGACCTTTGCGTGGGATAGGGGCTGCTGGCTCGGCAGAATATTATCGTTTGGTAATAAGTGATAAGCCTAATAAGATAATCATAAAGCCCCTGTAAGACAAATTTGCAAAAATGGCAAAGCGACCCACTACTTCCACGGCGGCTTGCAGCGAAAAACCGGATCTACTCACGGCAGGATTAAGTGTATGTCTCCGAATTCGTGCCAGAGATATCCCGCCGCCAACGCCTCCTCATACGCCCGCCCTAGGTGTTCGTTTCCGGCCAGCGCCTGCAGCATCTGCAGATGCGAGGCTCTCGGCTCGTGAAAGCCCGTCAGCAGGCCATCTATGGCTCGCGGCCGATGCCCCTCGCCTATTACTAGCCGCGTCCACCCCTCACCTCCACGGACTCTTCCTCGATCATCGACAACGCTTTCTACGGCCCGGACTACTGTCGTGCCGACCGCCACCACCCGCCCTCCTGTGGCGCGAACGTGGTTGATCTGCTGCGCGGTTGGCTCGGGCACCCGGTAGTACTCGGCGTAGGGTGGCTCACCCTCCTCCAAGCTCGCTACTCCGGTGTGCAGCACCAAGGGTGCGATCTGCACGCCGTTGGCCACTAGCCGGGTTATCAACTCTGGGGTAAAGGGCCGACCGGCTGAAGGCATCTCGGCGCTACCGGGTTCGACGGCGAAAGCGGTCTGATAGTAGGCCAGAGGCCAGCTCTGCTCCATGTACTCATAGCGAATGGGAAAGCCGTGGGCGTGCAGATAGTCTGCCCACGGCAACGGCGCGGCCAAGCGCGCCACCCAGAGCCGCACCCGATCCCCCTTGTGAATGCGCCGATCTTCGCTATAGGGCGCGTAGAGTTTGAGCTGCCCGCCGCCCGGCAGCCCGATCACCTCGCCGGCTCGGCCGCCGTAGAAGGCCCGGCTGGCCCTAACCGCTGGCTGGCGCAATTCCGCACTCCACATCCCGGCCGGCAGCCGGGTCGAAAGATGTACCTCCACTGCGCTGCCGTCCTCCCACTGGCCGGTGAGCGCGGCCGGCAGGGTCGCGCTGGTGTTGATCACCAACAGGTCGCCTGCCTGCAAGAAATCGGGCAACTGGCGGAAAACTGCGTGCTCGGCTTTTCCCGCACTCGCTGTAACCAGCAGACGCACTTGGTCTCTGGCCAGCCCGCGGGCTTCGGGCGGTTCGCTCGCCTCCAACTCAGCGGGCAGCACAAAATCACTGCTCCCGAGCGCGAATTCTAGATCGACGCGATTTTCTGCTGCGGTATTCAGTAGGGTCGTCATCGCTACACCTCCTTTACGAGCTTGGCAATTCGCGTGCTTGGTAACGGCCGCTAGGCAACTTGCCCTTTAGCAGGGCGATTAGACCGGGGACACTTTCTTTGGGCAGCGGGCGATCACTGATATCCTCGCCCGGAAAAGCCGCTTGGTGCATCGCGGTCCGCATATCCCCAGGATCAACCCAATAAACCTTCCATTCGGGGTGCTCGGCGGCCAAGACGTGGGAAAGTTGCTCCAAGGCCGCCTTGCTCGACCCGTAGCCGCCCCATCCCTCGTAGCCCTGCACGGCCGCATCGCTGGTGATATTGATTATCCGCGCTCCCTGGCCTAGCTGATGGCGCAACGCCTGAATAAGCCTCAGAGGTGCGAACGCATTCGTCCGATATACTTGCTCCAAGACGTCGAGCGGATAGTCGAGGAGCCGCGGCTGAGGACTAGGACCCAAGGCCCCGGCGTTGTTGATCAGCGCATCCACTCCGCCGCATTCCGCTGCAGCTTGAGCCAAGGTGTGGCAATGCGCTGGATCGGTTATATCGCCGACAATAGCCGCAACCCGGGTGCGAGCCGCCAATTCGTCCTTGACGCCCTCTAGTGCTTGGGCACCGCGCGCGTCGAGGATTAGATTCCAACCCGCATCCGCCAAGGCGTGCGCCAAGGCCCGTCCTAGGCCCCGCGAAGCGCCGGTTATGAGGGCGGTCTGTCTGGTCTGCTCGTTCATGCTATGCCTCCTTGCAAATGAGTTTGTCCTGCTCGCTACTCAATTTCGCACAAAAAAAGGCCCGCCGAATCGCTCGGAGGGCCAGTATATAGGTCCGCAATTGGACCGGGATGCGACCTGTCCCAAAGGACAGGCTGGCGCTAGTTATACGGTAATAATCCCCTGCTGCGCAGCTAGAGCTACGGCCTCGGTGCGGTTGCCAGCCCCCAACTTGCGCATCAGGGCGCTGACGTGGAACTTGGCGGTGCGCTCGCCAATGCGGAGCACCGCGGCGATTTCCTTGTTCTGCAACCCCTTGGCCAAGAGTTCGAGCACTTCCCGTTCTCGCGGCGTCAACCCACCTGGGGCACTCCCCTTGCCGCTGACTTGGCCGAGCAAGCGCGCGGCGACCACCGGCTGCAAGAGCGACCCCCCGGCACAGACTATGCGGATGGCCTGAAAAACCTCTTCCCGCGGCGCGCTCTTGAGCAAATAGCCTTGCGCGCCGGCCTGCACAGCGCGCAAAATCCGCTCATCGGTTGCAAAAATGGTAAAGACGATGACTTTGTTGGGCAGTTTCTTCCGCGCCAGTTTCTCCAAGGCCTCTAGGCCGTCGGTACCGGGCATTTCCAGATCCATCAGCACCACGTCGGGATTCAGCGCCTCGACTTGGCGCACGGCTTCGGCCCCATCGCCAGCTTCCCCCACGACGGCAAAATCCGCTTGCGTTTCCAGCATCGCGGCCAAACCAGCCCGCACTACTGGATGATCGTCAACCAGCAAGATGCGTATCTTATCCATCATCCGCCTCTAGGGGCACGACCGCAATAATGCGCGTCCCCTGTCCCGGTTTACTCTCCACGTCCAAGCGCCCGCCCAAAAGCCGCGCCCGTTCGTTCAAGCCCACGAGACCGAAGCGATCGCCCGACAACTGCTCTGGCGCAAAACCCCGGCCATCGTCGGCGATCCGCAAGGTAGCTGCCGTTGGGGTAATCTCCAGTTCGAGGCGCACCCGTCGGGCGTTAGCATGCTGCCGGGCGTTGGCCAGGGTTTCCTGAGCGATGCGGTACAGTCCGACCTCGACCCGCGACGGCAGGGGCCTAGTGCCGACGATTTCGACCTCGACTTCGGGACCGGTATCAGCCGCCGCCAGCCCTGCTAGCGCCTCCTCCAGCGAGCGCCCCTCTAAAGACGCAGCCCGCAGGTCCGCCACCGAGCGCCGCACTTCTTCTAGATTATCCCGCACCATCGCCATGAGTTGGCTCAAGATGCGCCGCAATTTTTCGCGCTTGGCACCAGCCTCAAAGAGCGCGTCCATCGCCTCTAGCTGCATCAGCACGGCCGCCTGACCCTGGCCGAGGATGTCGTGGATTTCGCGCGCCAGCCGATTGCGCTCCTCTACCGCCCCTAACTCCGCGCTCTGATCAAAAAGACGCGCGCGCTCAATCGCGATACCGAGCATATCCCCCACCGTCTCCAACAGGCGCAAATCCTCTGCCGCGATCTCTTGCCAGTCGCTGCTGACCACATTGAGCATCCCCAGCTTCTTTTCTTGCGCGTAGAGCGGCACGCTGGCGTGGTGCCGCAACCCCGCCGTCCCCGCCGTCCGGCCGCCGAGCCGACTGCAAACGACGGCGTTGACGTTGGCCGCCCCCTGCAAGTCGCCCGTGCGCAAGGTGCGCAGGCAATAGCAGTCGCCTTCCATGCTGCGGGGATCGTCCGCCAAGGCTGGAGGCAAGTTGCGTGCGGCCGCCAAATAACTTTTTCCGCTCTCCTCGTCGAGCAGCCAAATCCATCCGGTCTGCAAGTCAAAATGCGCGGTGATCTGTTCCAAAGCCCCGGCTAGGGCTGCGGACAACTCGGCCGAGCCGTTGAGTTGGCGGGCAATAGTGTTGAGAATGGTCAACTCGCGATTGCGCTGTGCGAGTGCAGCAATGGGTTGTTCCATAGTGCTTAAATTTAAGTGGCAAGGCACCAGTAGCCCATTGTAAAAAAAGCCATCTGTGCATTGTTTTATATTTTTACCCCATTTGCAGAGAAATGCAATGAAAGTAGCTAAATTCGGCGGCACGTCCCTCGCGTCAGCCGAGCAAATAGAAAAAATCTGCGCCATTGTCACCGCCGACCCAGAGCGCCGGCTCGTCGTAGTCTCGGCCCCAGGCAAGCGCGACCATGAAGACACCAAGGTCACCGACCTCCTCATCGAGGTGGTTCGCGCCCAGCTAACCAACCAAGACGGGCGCACCGCGCTGGCGCGCGTCATCGACCGCTACGCCGCCATCATCGGCGATCTCGGCTTGCCGGACACCGCGCTCGCGCCCATTGTCGCCGACTTTGAGCGGCGGCTGGCCATGAGCACCAGCGACGAAGCGCTCTATGCAGACGCCATGAAGGCCGGCGGCGAGGACAACTGCGCCCGCCTAGTCGCCGAGTACCTGCGCCACAGCGGAGCCGAAGCCCACTATCTCGACCCAGGCGAGGGCGGCTTGATTCTCTCGGAAGAACCGGGCAACGCCCGCGTCTTGCAGGCGTCCTACGGCAAGCTGCGCCAGCTCAAGGACCGTCCAGGCATCACCATTTTCCCGGGTTTCTTCGGCTATTCACCCACCGGCCGCGTCGTCACCTTCTCGCGCGGCGGCTCGGACATAACCGGCGCGATCCTCGCCGCGGCTGTCGATGCGGCTGTGTACGAAAACTTCACGGACGTCGATTCGGTCTTTGTGGCCAATCCCGCGCTCGTGGAAGACCCAGTCGCCGTCACTGAGATTACCTACCGCGAGATGCGCGAGTTGTCCTACGCGGGATTTTCCGTGTTTCACGACGAGGCCCTCGAACCCGTGTTCCACGCCGGGATCCCGGTCGTCGTCAAAAACACCAACAACCCGCAGGCACCCGGCACCCGCATCGTCCCCCAACGCGCGATCGGCGACCACCCTGTCGTCGGCATCGCCGCCACCGACGGGTTTTGCAGCGTGTATATCAGCAAGTATCTGATGAACCGCGAAGTGGGTTTTGGCCGCCGCTTGCTGGCCGTTTTTGAGGACGAGGGGATTTCCTTTGAGCACACGCCGTCGGGCATTGACAACATGTCGGTGATCGTGCGCGAGTCGTATTTCAACCACTCAGCCGAAGAGCGGGTCCTGCGCCGCATTCGCACCGAGCTAGAGGTAGATGAGCTATCGGTCGCCCGCGGGCTCGCCTTGGTGATGGTCGTCGGCGAGGGCATGCACCACACCATTGGCTTGGCGGCTCGTGCCTGCCGTGCTTTTTCCCGCGCCAGCGTCAACATAGAGATGATCAATCAGGGGTCGAGCGAGGTCAGCATGATGTTCGGGATCACGGCCGCGGACATTCCCGCAGCCGTGCGCTCGCTCTACGGAGAGTTTTTTGGCGATTAATTGGGCTACGCCGCCCAAATCACCAACCGCAACTCGCTGTCGTCAATCAGGCTGTACTCGGGGAGACGACCCGCAAGCTGCTGGCACTCTTCACGGATAATCGGCACGCCATCGCCGCGCCGGTCCATCAAGTGAGTCCGTCCAAGACCGGCCGGTGCGGGACAACGCGCCAATAAAGACACGATAAGTTCATTGCGATTGGCTTGCCGCAGATGCAGACTGTCTGGCGAGAGCGTATTCGCCAAGGCACCGGGGACGTATAGCTCAAGGCGGTCTCCGAACATGTGCAGACGCACCCGGGAACCCCCCATCGAATAGTCCCGATGCGCCACGGCGTTGACGAGCGCCTCAAATACGGCCCGCTCGCTAAACTGCGGGAGATCAACCCGGGCCGTTACTTTGGTCGCTCGCACCAGCATGTTCCGCCGCACAAAGTGCAACGCTTCCGCAACCTGCTCGTCGAGTGGCCCTTCAATATCGCGGGCATCGGTCTGATAGTTGACATCCGTCCGCTCGCCTGCATAGCTAACGGCTTGTATGTATGCGTGGGGCATCCATTGTTGCGGCTGCCGCGTGCATAGTAGAACGCCAGCGAGTGTGAGGCGTACGACGTCTTCCTCATCAGCAGCGACGATGCGGAGCTTGTGCAAAGTGTCCTCGGTCAGCTCGGCGTCTTCGCGGAGAAACCGGCGCGTCAGTTCCCCGTCGAGGTGCTCTGGCGAGGTGCGGAGCACAACGGATTTGTCGAAGCGGTCACCCGCTGCGGATGGCGAGAGTCGTTTAAGTTCCAAAGTCGAGTCCTCATGGAGCCGGATGCGGTGAGTTAGATTCGTAGCCCTCATTTCGAACCCTATTGTTGACTTGCGGATTTCGGCAATCTATCTGCAAGGATGCTATGCCAAACCGACATCGCAAGACTTATCGCCGGAGGGTAACTTTGAAGTCGTGCTCATATCGTTTCCTCGTCGTGCCAGGCCTAAAAGCATTCGTCTGACGATTTTTGATTTCTGTAGTTACGCTGGCACCCATATCGTAAACATCAAAGTTAGTTAGACCAGTCCTAAGAGATTCTCTGAGACCGTCAAGCAGATCGTCCTTGCCCAAGCTAGTACCACCAATCCGAATCACGATTACGGCGTCCTCTTTCAGTAGGTCTGCACATCCCGACCAACTCTCAGCCAGAAAGCGCCAGTATTGTTCTGGGCTCCTATAGCGATCATCTCTTGCAGCCTTGGCAGTAGGGCGTTCAGGACCACCTAAGAACCACAATCTAAGCCACTGGTCTTCGGCATAATGGGTCGTATTAAGATATGGTGGAGAAGTGACTATGAGGGAAACCGATCCACGAAGTTTACGGAAACTACATGATGCCCTACGGGCATCACGGCATCTTACCGAACCGCGCAGCTTCGGTAATGAGTGTCTCAGCCGATAAGCCGCGACACGTTTTAACACTTCAAATACGTCTCTTTCCGGTGCCGTATATCCGTTCTTTGCCCACCAACGCACGGAATAGTCTGGATTCGTACTGATCGTTCGCGGCATCCGATTACTGATACAGTTTCTAGACTTGTGAGACTCTCCGTGAAGACAGCCGAGCAATACGGCAGCAATGAAGCGATCAACGCGGGAGTTTGACCAGTCGAGTTGATCTCGCAGAAATAGTACCTGTTGGAGTGTCCGAGGATGAAAGCAAGCTGGAAAAAAATCGTCCTGTGGGGCTTCAAAATCACTCATCTTCTTCTGTAGACTTTCGAGCGATGTAAGCCTTCGGCCTATTGAGGTCAATGTAGGTGGGTCTGCTTTAGCACCAGATATACATGCCGCGACCGGGTTGATGTCTACTCCTGCTGCCGGGCGTCCATTCAGAAGACTCTCGAATACAGTCGTTCCGCGGCCACTGAAAGGGTCGAAAACGGTGTCACCTAGCTGCGTGTAGGCGTAAATCTGCTTAGCGACGAAGTCCTCGGGGAACACGGCGAAATATGGACATATAGAATGCAGTGGGTGTCTCATACCAACTTCATCAACCTAGGATTTCACATATTTCACATGTATCTTTCACCCATGTCTCAATTTCGCTGAACTGATTACGACCGTCGACCGAACGTGTCGTCTCACCATCCGTACGTAAACAGGTGTCGGCGAAATGGGCCACTCGGCAGCGGTCAAAGACAATGCCATATCTCCTTTCTTCATGAAGAAGTCTGTTCTTCAGCATCTCGTCGAACGAGACATCTGGATCATCAGCCAAGTCTCTATGAAGCGTGAACGGAATGAACATCGAGGGGACGCAGTGAGTGGCGGGTGTCTCACTGAACCAGCCATGAAACTGCGGAATACGCTCAAGGACGGACTTCTCCCCCCAGTTACGTCCTGATGCGCACTGGCCGAGAAGGTAGAGCTTCCCAGGCATGCGGTCGGGATGGTCCATCCATGCGATGACGTCAATTCCACCGTCCTTTGTCGAAGCCGGAAAACCTGGCGGTATGGTTGTTTTGACTGTGCCAGCCCCGAATCTTTGGTATGTATCACGGAGTGCGGAAAGGAAGTTTGTGCCAGTTCGACGAGGAAATCCAAATGACGCTACATCTCCGGCAATATAGCCGCCCGCCGCAAGGCAAGCACAAATTTGAAACAAGTTGGGAATTCTGCACTGGACATTTTTCGTCAAGTCGGGAGATTGAATTTTTTTCTCACGAATAGCGGATACAAGGAGACAGAAGACGTAAACAGTGCGTCCGGGAACAGAAGGGATATCAGGCACTCGTTCAATTCGGAGCTGGTCTGTACTAATAGAGAAAGGGTACGATTTGCCGAGAATTCGTTCTCTATACCGTAGTTCGTCAAATACGATGTCGACGAGTCTATCCCGTTGACTTTCGAGAATAGTCTCATCGAGTTCTTCCTCTGTTTCTTCATCAATGGAAGATGGGTTTGTGGCAGTGTCTTCAAGGAAGTCTAGCAATCCGTAAAGGTCCCCTGATGTCCATGTTCCGCGAGTGGATAGGAGAGCCTGTAATTCCGCCCAATCAGCTTGGGTACTCCGAGTATCGTTCGTTTCTGGGGACA
>JAPOYQ010000439.1:3150-8807 GCA_026706505.1 Gemmatimonadota bacterium | reverse complement strand
CGAAAAAGGGCACATCGTCCGCGTAATGCACCCATGAAAATCAATAGCAGTTCGAAACACGTCATTCCCCTACGCATATAATACAACCGTAATAAAATTCTCATACGCATATTTTTATAGGGTAAAAATATGCGTGTCAAACTTTCGCAGATGCACCGCCTAAAGGTATTGGCGCTAGTGCTAAACCGCACTCCAGTCCCAATCGACGCTTTATTCTCGGCAACCTCCTTGACAACACCTTTGCTTTTTCACTACCCTTTTCAGCGTAGTACCACAACGGAGTTCCCGCTCGTCGAGGGATAACCGGGAAGATATAACCAACACCTAATACGACGTTGCCGCCGGCAGAGCCTACTGCTGTGGCTACATCTCCCTTTCAGTTCTAAGACTTCCCATCAATACACCGTAAGTTTCCTTAAAACAAACACTTACTCTCCCCTATTTCCTCCTTCGTTAGGCCGCGATCTCTCGGATTTCGCCAAGGGATCGCCACTCACCTTCGCACTCCACTCGCTGTCGAGCGCTAGCGGTCTGTACGGCTCTATTTTCGCAGCGGCGTATGCCTTGGCTCCCTCTGTGTGCCGAGGACCGACAAGACCGTCCCTCCGTTAAAATTTCCACTTTCACAAGCAGGAATACTTTCCTGTGGAAAAGGAGGTTGAGTAATGATTCGCACGCAGTTGTTGCTGTGGCTAGTGGCGTTGGGGTGGGCTAGTGAAGTAGGAGCGGACATTAAGCTAACGCTGAAGCACGGCTACTCCCCCCAAGACACTGTCTTCGTCCGCGAGGATGCCGGTGAGACCGAGATCGAGGTAACAGCCCGAAATTACGCTGACGATCAGGTCGAGACCGTCGAAAAGGATATCTATGTGACCTTGGAGATCGAAAGCCCAGAGAGTTGTGATTTTAGACTCAACAGTCGCTACCGCCTAACGCTGCCCACGCTCATTATTCCAGCGGGCAAGAGCGCAGCGACTGGGACGATCATCTTCATTCCCATTGACGATGATCGCAAAGGAAACGATGCACACGACGAAGGCGAAGGTGCCTGCGACGACCCTACTAAGAATGACCCAAGCGACGGCGACGACCTCGTTCTCCAAATCACGGGCAATGCCGGTGTTCACACAGTCGCCCCCGGGCCGCTTCTGCGCTTGATCGACGACGACAAGGCAAGCACCAATATCGCCCTCTCGGTTTCTAAGTCCGCGCTCAGCAAGGAGGCGGATGCGACCCATATCGTCGTAAGAGCAGAATTAAACGGAAGGGTGCTAACCATGCCCCTGACTTTTAACTTGGGCATTCAGGCCGCATCCGATCACGCGGTGCGCGATGTGGATTACACGGCGACTAATTTGGGCCGTATAACAATTCCAAAGAACAAGGCGTCGGGCCAGACGACGATTACCATCACTCCCAAGAACAGAGGGACTGGCATCATCCGGCTAGTGGGTAAGCGCGATCCCAACGCCACGTTAGATGCCGAGGTTCCTCTAAATGTTATCGACTTGGACGGTAAGTCCGCTACGAACCAACGCGGCGACCGCATAACCATTGGCCACCGCCAAATCGAGCTAAAGGATCCTCCGGCTGCGGCTATTAAAGGACTGACGGCGAGCCCTAACGCGATACGCGAGGATCAGGGGCCGACAGACATCGCGCTGACGGTTGAGTTGCAGGACTCCCTAGCGGCAGACGCTAAGGTGCTGTTTACTATGGCGGCCCATATTGACGACATTAGCGATAACGACGCCCTCAACGCATTTCTCTCAGATGCGGAGCCGGCGGTGCGCGATGCACATTACACCGCGACCATAGGCAGTCTCACTATTCGGCAAGGCGAGACCGTGGGGACGACGACGCTTACCTTGACCCCCATCGACAACGAGCGGGTGAATGCGGCGAAGGCTTTCAAGCTGACGGCTAAGGTCGGAACCGCGCTTATGAACGCGGCGATCAAGATCACCGACGACGAGACCACGAGCGAGCACATAACGTTGGAGGTGAGTCATAATGAACTGAGGGAGGACGCAGGCGAAACGGAAATTGCAGTGACCGCAACTTTAGACGGCAAGGTATTGGCCAAGGACGTGACCGTAGTCTTGGCCCTCGATACGAGTGATGCTGCTACGGCGACGCACGATATCGACTACATATCGCTCCTTCGTTCGGTGACGATTCCGGCCGGCCAAGCGCAGGGATCGCAGACCATCTCCATCACCCCAAAAGACGACGGGATAGAGGACGCAGACGAGAAGATCATCCTAAAGGCAATGAAAAATCCCAAAAACGACGATAAGAAGGAAATCGCGGTCGGCACCGCGACGATCGCGCTGAAAGACACGGGTGCGTGGGCGGCTGTAAGTCCGACAGGCGACACAACCCCGGCCTTCGTCGAGAACCAGGCGGACATCTCGGTCGCGGTTGGCAAGGCGATGCGACCACTCGAACTACCGCCAGCTACCGGCGATGGCGACCTGACGTACAGCGTCTCGAGCACCCTGCCCGCCGGCCTGTCGTTTGACCGAGCCACGCGGACGATTGCCGGCACGCCGACCGCGGTCGGAACGGCCACCATCATCTACACAGTGATCGACGGCGACGAAGCCAAGCCCGAAAGCGGGGCCATGACCTTCAAAATCGCGGTCGTTGAGGCACCGCCGCCCGTGGTTGCAGTCGCTAGCGTGACGGCAACGCATTCGTCGCTGCGCGAGGATGGAGAGACGACGGAAATCACCCTGACCGCGACCTTGGCTGCGGCCGCCCCCGCTGCCGAGACCGTCTACTTCACCATTGCCGCGCCCACCCAAGGCACAGCGGCCGTGCGCGATGCGGATTACTCCGCAGTACTGGAGGGGTCGGTGCCCATTGCGGCCGGCGCGACCCAAGCGACGACGACGCTGCGCCTTACCCCCTTCGACAACGACGAGGTAGATGGCGATACGTTCCTGGGGGTGCAGGCCACCGCATCCGGTGGCTCAGCCCAGACGGATATAAAGATCGACGACGACGAAACGGCGAGTACGTCCATCGCGCTGTCGGTGAATCCACACACGGTACAGGAGGGGGCCGGGCAGACCGAGATTACCATAACGGCGACCCTGGACGGCAAGGCGTTGCCCCAAGACGCGGCCGTGAAGCTCTCCATCGACGCTGCTTCGTCCGCCCAGCGCGATCTGGATTACTCCGCGCTGTTCGATCCGCTACTTGTGATTCCGGCCGGCTCGATAGCGGGTGCGGTATCCCTCTTCATCAATCCAATCGCCGACGACGAGGACGAGGGCAACGAGACGATCGCGCTCAACAGTGCGATTGAGGGCTTGGCTGGCGGCTCGGCAACCATCACCCTGACCGACGCAGAGACACCGTCCCTAGCCTCCGCCAAAGGCGTCAACCCGCCGCTGACGTTTGAATCGCATAACTATCCGAACCCGTTCAACCCAACGACGACGATCAAATATGCGCTACCCATCGCGATGGATGTGGAATTGACCGTCTATAATGTCGTTGGCCAAGCGGTTCGCACCCTCGTCGCCGAACACCAGAGCACCGGGCACTACAAAGTAGAGTGGGACGCGACCGACGATAGCGGGCACAGCGTATCGGCGGGGATCTATTTCTACCGCCTCCAAGCCGGTGGAAAGTTCCTCGCTGTCGAGAAGATGCTGTTGCTCAAGTAGCACACACCCCGGCCGCTTTGTTAGGACAAACGGGAGGCCCGCTCCCTATCGACCGCGGCTTGGTCGATAGGGAGCGGGCCAAGAGTGCGCCCCCGAGACCAAGGAGCTAGCCCTGCGCGCAGACGCCGTGCTCAGTTGCCCCCCGTTGGCGCAACTCCTAAATTATTAATCTATATACGCAACGCAGTCGCCTTCCGGCGGCTACGAAATAAAAGGTACCTAGCTTGATCTCCCCTACAAACGACGCGCTCGTCGCACGCTGGCAGCGCGAAACTGCTCCCCTCTTGCCGCTTCTGCACGCCTTCCACGACCGCGACGGCTATTTGTCGGAAGAAGCGCTCAGGGCTGTATCAACGGGCTTGAAAGTCCCCCTCGCCGAGCTTTTCGCCACCGTCACCTTTTACCACCACTTCGCCCGCCAAGCGCCCGGCCAAAGCGCCCCGCGCGTCTGCACCGGCCCGATCTGCGCGCTGCGCGGAGCCGACGCACTCTGCGCCAGCCTCGCTGGTGCCACGCCCATGCCGTGCGCCGGCCGCTGCGACGATCCCATTCCGGTCATCAAAGGCGATCAAGTGCTGGTCGGAACCAACGCGGAGGCCCTTGCACCCAGAACCTCGCCCCTACCAGCGCCCAATCCCGGCGGGTACGAAGAATGCGTCTTTGCCGACATCCGCACCCCTGGCCGCGCCACTCTGTCCGGCTACCGCCAAACCGGTGGATACCAAGCACTGCAACAAGCTCTCGCCGGAAAACCTGCCGAGCTGGTGGCCCTCATTGCCGACAGCCAGCTTGCCGGCCGGGGCGGCGCAGGCTTTCCCACCGGGCAGAAGTGGCAGGCCGTCGCCGAGGCACCTGGCGCGCCCAAAACCGTCGTCTGCAATGCCGACGAGGGAGAACCGGGCTGCTTCAAGGACCGCGCCCTTCTCGAATGGGATCCACACGCGGTCATCGAAGGCATGCTCCTCGCCGCGTACGCCACCGGCGCTACTCGCGCCTTTATCTATCTGCGCTACGAATACCCGGAAATCAACGCCATCCTCGCCAACGCGATAGCCGAGGCCCGCGCCGCCAACCTGATCGGCGAACACATTCTCGGCAGCGACTTCTCTTGTGAGCTCCACATCCGCCGCGGCGCTGGCGCGTACATCTGCGGCGAGGAAGGTTCCCTGCTCAACAGCCTCGAAGGCAAACACCCCTATCCGCGCAACCGCCCGCCCTTCCCGGTGACGCACGGTTTTGAAGACTTGCCCACGGCCGTCAACAACGTCGAAACCTTGGCCTCGGCACCTCAAATCGTGCGGCGCGGTGCAGCGTGGTATCGCTCGCTGGGCCTCAACGGTCATTCGGGCACCAAAGTCATCAGCCTCTCAGGCGATGTGCAGCGACCGGGCAACTACGAAGTTCCCTTTGGCCTGTCTCTCAACACCTTGCTCCACGAGTGGGCCGGCGGGCCGGAACCAGGCCACCAGATCCAAGCAGTTACTATGGCCGGCATCTCGGGCGGCTTTCTCGCCGGCAACGACCTCGACGTCACCCTCGACGAGCCGGCGATTCGCGCCCGCGGCTCTATGCTCGGCGCAGGCGGCATCATGGCCTTTGACGACCGCCGCGACATAGTAGATATTGCCCGCCAAGCCATGGCCTTTTTTGCCGAAGAGTCCTGCGGCAAGTGCTTCCCCTGCCGCATCGGCACCCAGCGGCTGACCGAGCGGCTTGATGGCGGCGGGCCTGCGGACCTAGCAACTTGGCGTTCCGAAGTAACAGACATCGGCGACGTAATGAAGTCCACTAGCGCTTGCGGCCTCGGCATGGCCGCCCCTTTTATCACCGATAGCCTCCTCAAGTACTTTCCAGACCAAGTAGCCCAGCGCGTCTGCGCTTGAACGAGAGCTTTTGCCATGAATACCAATGGTAAACAACACACCCTGACCTTAGACGGCGAAGAAGTCGCCTTTGCTCATGGCGAGACCCTCTACG
>JAPOYQ010000439.1:0-3140 GCA_026706505.1 Gemmatimonadota bacterium | reverse complement strand
CGCCGCGACGTTCCCACCCTCTGCTACGATCCGCGCCTAGAACCTTTTGGGGCCTGCCGGCTCTGCGTGGTCGAAGTCGAAGGAGCGCGCAATCCGGTCGCCTCCTGCACGTCGCAAGCTGCGCCCGGCATGGTTGTCAAAACATCGACCGCAGCTATCGAAAAGCACCGCAAGACGCTGCTAGAAATGGTCGTCTCGGAAAACCGCGAAGTCGAGGTGGATCCCCTGCGCGGGTACGCTTCGCAAGAGCTAACCGACCTTGCCGATCGCTACCAAGCCCGCTCCGGCCGATTCCAAGGCGCCCAATCGGGCCAAGCGCATCCCACCGACGACAACCCCTTCATTTTGCGCGACTACGACTTGTGCATCTCGTGCAACCGCTGCGTCCGCGTCTGCGCCGAGCAGGAAGGCGACCACGCCATTGCCGCGATGGGGCGCGGCTTCCACAAGCAGATCACCACCGAGTTCAATGGCCTGCTCAAGGATTCGTCCTGCACCTTCTGCGGCCAATGCGTCCAGACCTGTCCCACCGGCGCCCTCGCCGACAAAAAGGCCCTGCGCGCCGCCGACCTGCCCGGCGAGATCGAAAAGACCCGCTCGGTCTGCCCGTACTGCGGCGTTGGCTGCTCAGTGGATCTTCTGTCCAAAGGGGATAAACTCGTCGGCATCCAACCAGCGATGGACGGCCCGGCCAACGAGGGCGCGCTGTGCATCAAGGGCCAGTTTGCCTTTGACTTCGTCCAGCACCGCGACCGGCTCGCACAGCCCCTAGTCCGCGGCGAGGACGGCCAACTCCACCCCACCGATTGGGACACCGCGCTCGACCGCGCTGCCCAAGGCTTCGCCAAGGTGCTCGCCGAGCACGGCCGCCACGCCATCTACGGCGTCGCCTCCGGCCGCACGCCTTCGGAGGCCAACTACTGCCTGCAAAAATTCATCCGCAGAGGCTACGGCACGCACTACATAGACAACTGTAGCCGTGCCTGACACGCCCCTACGGTTGCCGGTCTGGCAGCCACCATCGGACGCGGTGCCATGTCGAACCCCTTGGCCGACATGGACAAACCGGACCTGATCTTCTGCATCGGCACCAACATGACCGAGTGCCACCCGGTCGCGGCAACGCGCATCAAAAAGGCCCTCAAGCGAGGGGCCAAAATGATCGTCGCCGACCCGCGCAAGACCGACCTCGCGGATATGGCCGATCTGTACCTGCCCATCCGCGTCGGCTCGGATGTGGCGCTCTTGTTGGCCATGGCGCACGTAATTGTCCGCGACGACTTGGTAGATCGCGACTTTATGGAAGCGCGTACAGCCGACTTTGAGCAGTTCCTAGAGCACGTCGTCGAGTTCACGCCCGAGTGGGCTTCGACCATCACCGAGGTGCCCGCCGCAGACATTGAACAGGCCGCCCGTTGGTACGGAGCCGCCGATAAATCCGGCATCTACTACACTCTCGGCATCACCGAGCACATCTGCGGCGTTGACAACGTCCAGAGCCTGTGCAATCTCGCCCTGATGACCGGCAACCTTGGCCGCGAGGGCACTGGCATCAACCCCATGCGCGGACAGAACAACATCCAAGGTGCCGGCGACTCCGGGGCCGTCCCGTCCAATTATCCCGGCTTCCAACCGACTGACCTGCCTGAAAACAGGGAAAAATTCACCGAGCTCTATGGGCAGGAGATGGACCTGGACAAAGGTATCACCAAGGTCCAAGCACTCAATCGCTGCGGCACTGAGATTTTTGCCATGATTATCGACGGTGAAAACACCCTCGTCTCCGACCCGGACCGCCATCACTGCGAGCACGCCCTCAAGAGCTTAGATCACCTCGTGGTCATCGACATCTTCCTCACCGAGACCGCGGCGATGGCCGACGTGGTCTTCCCCGCCAGCGCTTTTGCCGAAACCGACGGGAGCTGCGCCAACACCGAGCGCCGGGTCCAGCGCCTGCGCCAAGCCGTGCCCCCGCCCGGCGAGGCCAAACCCGACTGGTGGATCATAAGTCAGCTCGCCCAGCGTCTGGGCTTTAGCGGCTTCGACTACACCTCGGCCAAGGACGTGTTCAACGAACTGTGCGGCCTCTCACCCATCTACGCCGGCCTCGATTGGGAGCGAATCGACAAGGGCGAGTACCACTGGCCCGTACCCGAAAAGGGCCATCCGGGGACGCCGATTTTACACGAGGGGGCCTTCAGAAACGGCCGCGGCCTTTTCAAAATCATCCGCTACCGCGACCCGGCCGAGACCATTTCGGCCGAGTTCCCGGTCTGGCTGACGACCGGTCGCCGGCTCCAGGCCTACCACACCCGCACCCAGACTGGCCGCTCTCAAGGGATTGACTACCTGCTCTCCGAAGAGCGCCTCGAAGTCCACCCCGAAGACCTCGCCGACTGGGGCCTCGAAGACGGGGACTTGTGCCGCCTGTCGAGCGCACGCGGTGCCATTGAAATCCGCGTCAAGGGCACCGCCCGCTCGCCGCGCGGCACGGTCTTTGCCAGCTTCAGCTTCAACGACGTACCGATCAACATCCTCACCGGCTCCGGCTACGACCCCGTCACCCACACCGCCGAACTCAAGGTCTGTCCGGTGCGCATTGAGGCGTTGGTTGAGAGCGAGGTGGCTGGGTAGCTACATTTCGCCGCCGTGACAGGGAAGACGATGTGCGGAAGGCCGTATGGTAAGCTTTTTGAGGCTACTAAGTACGTCTATGTCAAAGTGTATTCCCGCCACGGAATGGCCGATAGCGGGACATTGGCCATAAATTCCGCAATATCTTTTCGGCCATAATAAGACGGATTACCTTTATGGTCTTGAGCCATAAGTACCACTGGGAGACCTGAAAAAATAGGCGCAAAGCTTTGAATAGTCTCTTTAGCAGTGTTCAGGTTATCCAAGACGTACTTTTTAACAATGACAACAGCAAACGTGATACCTTGCTCTTTAATTACAGCACCTTGAAATTTCATTTTTTGCCTCTCTGAAAGTTTTATGAGAAGTGCTGGGCAAGATAAAAACCTATCTTGCCCAGCATCATACTAGCTAGCCGCGCCCACTTTTGTTTTTGTTGGGGTCAACAAACGGTTAATTTTGGCCTTCTTCGGAGGTTGGCGGAGAAGGTCTTCCTTTCCGGCCCT
>JAPOYQ010000132.1 GCA_026706505.1 Gemmatimonadota bacterium | reverse complement strand
CGCTCGACACCTTCATCGATCACCACCGCATAGCCGGTTTTGCGCACCGAGGCGGGCAGGGTCTCCTTGTCCAGCGGCACGAGGGTGCGCGGATCGACGACTTCGGCCTCTAGGCCTTGGGCGGCAAGATCTTCCGCTGCGGCCAAGGCGACGCCGACCATGCTAGAGGTGGCTATGAGGGTCAGGTCAGTGCCGGCGCGCTTGATCTCGGCTTCGCCAAAGGGAATGAGGAAATCGTCTTCTTCGGGCACGGGGCCGGAGTCGTTGTACATCATCTTGTCTTCGAAGAACAGCACGGGATTGTCGTCGCGGATCGCGGTCTTGAGCAGGCCCTTGGCGTCGCGTGGCGTAGCAGGGATGGCGACTTTGAGGCCGGGGATATGAGCGAAAAGCGCGTGCAAGCTCTGCGAGTGCTGCGCGGCTGAAGAGCGCCCGGCTCCCATTGACAGCCGGATCGTCAGCGGAACCTTGCACTGGCCGCCCGACATGTAGCGGATTTTAGCGGCCTGATTGACGATTTGGTCCATGGTCAACAGCGAAAAGTCGCCGAACATCAGTTCGCACAGCGGGCGCATGCCGGTCATGGCGGCACCGACGCCGAGACCGATATAGCCCGCCTCGGCAATGGGAGTGTCGATGACGCGCTCAGCGCCGAATTCCTCGAAGAGGCCCTCGCAGCATTTGAAGATGCCGCCGGAGGCCCCCACGTCCTCACCCATGAGAAAGACGGTCTCGTCGCGGCGCATTTCCTCGGCCGTGGCTAGGCCGATCGCCTCTCTAAACAGCATGTCCCGATCAGGCATATATATCCTCAAAAGCTTGTTCTGGCGGGGGAAAGTCGGCTTCTTTGCCGAATTCGATGGCGTCGAGGACCTCGCGCTCTACTTGCTCGTACAGGGCGTCGAGTTCGGCCTGCTTGGCGACCCGGTTGGCGATCATGTACTGGCCCAACAGGCGGATGGGGTCCTTGTTCTCAGACCACCAGCCGACCTCATCGCGGGTGCGGTAGGTCTGGGCGTCGCCGACGTGGTGCCCGTGGTAGCGGTAGGTTTTGGCTTCGATTAGGCTCGGGCCGCCGCCCTTGCGCGCCTTGGTCACCGCGGCGGTTACTTTTTCGTACATCTCCAGCACATCGGCACCGTCGGCGATGATCCCTTCGAGGCCAAGGCCCTTGGCGCGGTCGGCAATGTCGGTGACGCCGGTGACGCTCTCGTAGGGGGTGTGCTCGCCGTACTGATTGTTCTCACAGATGTAGACGACCGGCAGGTTCCAGATCACGGCCATGTTGATGGTTTCGAGCATGATGCCTTGGTTGGCCGCGCCGTCGCCAAAAAAGCAGACGCCCACTTGATCACTGCCGCGCAGTTTGGCCGAGAGGCCGGCGCCGGTACAGATGCCGAAGCCGCCACCGACAATGCCATTGGCGCCGAGGATGCCCAGCGACATATCGGCGATGTGCATGGACCCACCCTTGCCGCGGCAATAGCCGGCCTCTTTGCCCATGATCTCGGCCATCATGCGGTCGAGTTGGCCGCCCTTGGCTAGACAGTGCCCGTGCCCGCGATGTGTGCTGGTGATGTAGTCGTCGTCGCGCAGAGCCGCGCAAGTGCCTACGGCCACGCCTTCCTCGCCGATGTAGAGGTGGGCCAAGCCGGGCATCAGTCCGCGGGTATAGACGTCCCAGACGTGCTCTTCAAAGAGGCGGATCTCCGACATCTTGCGGTACATGAACCACAGTTTGTCGGGCGCGGCTCGGAGCTTGGCTTTCTTTGCTTTAGGTTTTTTGCGGGCAGTTGTCTTCGCCATGTATGCTATCTCCGGCAATGCTCGTTGGGCAAAAAAATAAGCGAGGTGGGTCCGATATCGTCAAGCGCGAAAAAGCCGGGAAACCCGTGGGGCATCCCGGCTTTTTCGCACGAAGGGCGGGAGTCCTAGCTCGTTTTTTCGAATTCGGCTGCGTGTTCCTGCTTCCACTGGTCCCATTCGTCGGCGTCGTCGCGCAGCTCAAAGTACTTGGTGTTGATCTCGACGAAGCGGTCTTGATCATCGGGCATGTCTTCTTCGGCGAAGATCGCCTCGACCGGGCACTCCGGCTCACAGGCACCGCAATCGATGCACTCGTCCGGGTCGATGTAGAGCATGGGTTCGCCTTCGCCGTCGATCGGATGGATGCAGTCCACGGGGCAAACCTCGACGCAGGCTTTGTCTTTGACGTCGATGCAGGTTTCAGTGATGTAGTAGGCCATGGGTTCCTCCCAATAAGGTGCTATTGCTTCATTGTTTCTTTGAATTGGGAACTATCGCAAAAATACGGGCCACTTCGTCCCTGTCAAGCGGCGAGATTATCCAGCAGAGCCGCTGCGTTAGCGTTGGTTTGACAGCGTATTCTCAGGTTGAGGCGCAGCTCGGGGGCGGGATCGCGCTCTACCGCGTACTCGGCACCGGCAAAGAGTTGGGCGAGTACCGGGTCGAGGGCAGTCCGCAGGGTGTTTTCGCCTGCGTCGTCGTTGGTTGCATTGAGGCGATCGTTGGCTACGAGGAGCAAGTCGCCGCTGCGGAACTTGACTTTGCCCGCTAGGCTGGGCTCTTCTTCGAGGCGTCGGCAGGCGGTGAGCGCCGCTTTGAAGGCGCTGGCAAGCCGCTCGGTCAGGTCGCCGTCAGCAGGTTGTTTGCGCGAGTAGAGCAAGCCCATCTCGGCGCTGTGGTTGTCGAGGCTGTAGTTGGCTTCGTGGCCGACGAGCAGAGTCAGGGGCCCCTCATCTAGATGGCTGTAGTCGGCCACGTCGATGAGGACTTCGTCTGGGGTCGTCGGGATCCAGCTATTGAAGACGCGAAAAGCCTCTTGGGCCGATAGGGATTCGGGATCTTCGAGATAGAGTTTGACGTTGATGCGCTGTAGAGATTCCATAGAGACTCAAGCGGTAGTGCCGGCGGGTACGGCGATTTTGTCGTAGCAGGTGTACGCACCTTCGATGAAGAGTTGCGCTTCCTCGATAAAGCGGTGGACTTGCACCTTGGTCAATTCGCTCGGCGGGTTCTGATGCGCGGCGAAGAGGTAGTTGGCAAATTTCGGGAAGAACAACTCGCTGTCGTAGAAGCGCGCGCGGAATTCGGCCACCACTACCTCGGGCGTTTCCGGTACGTCGTAGAATTGCTCTTTGACTAGGGCGCGAGCCGAACGCAGCATCGCGTTCAACGCGCCTTGCCAAGCGGTTTCTAGCTGGCCCTCGTCAAAGGCGACTTGCGCTTCAAAGACCTCGCGCTCGGCCGCGGCGATTTCCATGGTCGTGATGGAAACGACTTCGCCAGCGCACTCGCCCTTGCCGAGGTCATCCATGGTAAACTCGCGGGTGTCGCCCCAGTCTTGGTAGTACCAACTGTTTTCCTCGTGGGACGGCACTTGGGTCAGGTCTTCGAGCATGGCCTTGACTTCGCGCTTGCCGATGCGAGTGATGAAGTCCTTGAAGGTCTCTTCATCGGCGCGCTCGGCGACAAAGTGCTGGGCCAAGCGGGTGACGACTTCGGGGATGTTCTTGGAGGGTACGGCACCCGTGGCCAAGCCGAAGGAGCCGGCGTTTTCCCGCCATTGGCCGCCCAAGACGACCTGAAAGTGCGGCACGGTGATGCCGTTGATCTTGCGGCTGTTGCCGTAGAAGCCGATGTCGGCGGCGTGGTGTTGGCCGCAAGAGTTGAAGCAGCCGCTGATCTTGATCCGCAGGGCCTCGATGGCCTCGTTGAGCTGACCGTTTTCCTCACTGAGACGATTGCGCAACTCAGCGGCTAGGCCACGCGAAGAGGCGATGCCGAGCTTGCAGGTGTCGGTGCCAGGGCAGGCCGTCACGTCGGCAATGGTCCCGGCACCAGACTCGGCAAGGCCGAGGGACACGAGTTCGTCGTAGAGGTGGGGCAGATCGGTTTCGCTGACCCAGCGCAGGACGAGGTTCTGCTCGACGGTGGTGCGAACGGTTTCGCGGACGTAGCGCCGGCTGATGGCGGCCAATGCGCGTAGCTGACTAGAGGTGATATCGCCCAACGGCAGAACCACGGTGGCGACTGCATAGCCTTCTTGGCGTTGCCGATAGACGTTAGTGCGGTGCCATTCGGCGAAGCCTTCACTCGCGGTTGCTCCATTGAGAGCTTGGCCCGGTTTGAGCGGCTGCTCGTCGGTGGCGTGCAGATCGTCGAAAAACGCGGTCCAGCGCGGATCTTCGGGCAGGATGGCGCGTTCCTCCAACACCAAGCGGCGGAATTCCTCAATGCCGAGCTTGGCGACCAAGAACTTAATGCGGGCGCGATTGCGGTTTTTCTTTTCGCCGAGGCGGGCAAAGACGCGGGCGATGGCCTGGGCAATGGGCAGCAATTCCTCGGCGGGCACGAACTCGTCGAAGAGCTGGGCTTGGTGTGGCACCGCTCCCAAACCGCCGCCGACGTAGAGCTTAAAGCCGCGCTTTTCCTCGCCGTCGATAGTCTTGACCACGGCGATGCCGCCGAGGTCGTGCATGTTGGTCAGGCCGCAGGCTTCGTGCTGGCAGCCGGAGAAGGCGATCTTGAATTTGCGCCCGAAGTCTTGGCAGTCGGGATGCCCGAGCAGGAAGCGCATAAGGGCTTGGGCATAGGGCGTTACGTCAAAGGTTTCCGTGCGGCAGACGCCGGAGAGGGGGCAAGCAGTGACGTTGCGCACTGAGTTGCCACAGGCCTCGCGGGTGGTGATGCCCACCGAGGCTAGGCGGCGCATCAGATCGGGCGTGTCTTCGAGGTGGACGAAGTGGATTTGGAAGTCTTGGCGCGTGGTGACGTGCAGGATTTCCTCGGAGTACTCTTCGGCCACGTCGGCTAGCACTTCCATCTGTTCGGCCGTCAGCCCGCCGAATGGGATTTTGATCCGCATCATGCCCGGGGCGTGCCAGACCGTGTCTGGCCCCTTGGTCTGATGCTCGGGGAAGAGTAGCTGTTGCGTCTGGGTGCCGTCGTAGCGCTGGCCGTTGTCGTAGCGCTGGCCGTACACCCCTCGACGCAACCGAGTTTCGGCGAAGAGCTTCTCCTCCATCTTGCCCTGCTTGCGCAGGTGGATCTGGGTCTCGAAGGTCTCGATTTCGTCGGCTAGCTCAGCGGACATTTGCCCGGCTAGTTTTTCTTTCCAACTGCTTGCTGTGCTCATGCCTAAAACCGCCTCTGTGTGGTTAGCGTCCAATTAAACTTTATTAACATTATAGATTTGCAAGAGACTGTCAAGGTGAGTCGTCCGCTAGTTTTTCCTGCAAATAAGCGCGGATTTGCGTTCCCCATTCCGGGTCGTCGAGCGCGTAGTCGATAAAGCTCGTGAAATAGGATAGGTGATTGCCAATGTCGTAGCGCTGCTCGTCTGCGCTCAAGCGCACCGCGCGCACCGGGTCACCGGCGGCGATTAGGGCGGCAATGGCATCGGTGAGGTATACCTCGCCGCTTGGCGAGGGTGTGGTGGCTCGGATGTGGTCGAAAATGGCCGGAGAAAACACGTAGCGCGCACTAACGGCTAGGCGGCTGAAGGTTTGCGCGGGCGTTGGTTTTTCGAGGATGGCGGTCAGCTTGGAATCTTCGGCTGTGGCTTCTTCGGGTATCAAGATGCCGTAGTGGTGCATCCGGTCTTCGGGCACTTCGTACGCGCCGATGGTGCAGGCGGCGCAGTGGTGCAGGTGCGAGTTGATCATTCGCTGCAATAAGGGCTGACCGCTGCGCGTGCGCACGATGCTGTCGCCAAAGGCCACGATGAAAGGTTCGTCGGCAGCAAAGGCTTCCCCAGCGGCGACTGCAGTACCGGTGCCAGGGGGCGGGGGTTGGTGCGCGAAGAAAAACTCGATGCCGCGCTCGCGGTAGCCAAAGTGGCAAGCTGCCGCGCCGCTGTCGTCGAAGTGATTCTCGATCGCGCTTTTGTTGCGTCCGGTGACGAATAGGATTTGGCGGATGCCAGCGGTTGCTAGCTCTTCGACGACGTGGTGGACGACCGGCAGGCGTCCCACGGGCAGCATTTCCTTGGACAGGGATTTAGTCGTGGGCAGGAGTCGGGTGCCGAGGCCGGCGACCGGCACGATGGCTTTGGCGATGTTCATTGGATGGCTCTCGCAAAAAATATGGTTGTGCTCCCAATGTTTGACAAGCAGTAGCTGGCGCGATATTATGGGCGATCCACCGGTAAAAGAGGAGTTGTTCCTATGAGTGAGGAGCGGCGTTATCCCGCGCTCAGCGAGGACATGCAGGCGCGCGGTCTGGGGGCCATGCTGCGGATTTTTGGCCCGGGTGCGATCATCGCTTCGGTGACGATTGGCAGCGGCGAGACGGTCTTTGCTTCGCGAGGCGGAGCAGTATTCGGCTATGCCCTGCTGTGGTGCTTTATCGGCGGCGGTTTGATGAAGTTCGTCCAAGTCTATACAGCGGCGCGCTACATGACGCTGACGGGAGAACACCCGCTCGAACGCTGGAAGTTTTTGCCCGGACCGCAGGGCTGGGTGGTGTGGGTTATGGCGGTGCTGACTGTGCTTTGCTTCCCGCTGTGGCTGTCGGGTTTGCCCAAGATGCTCGGCGGGCTGACGGTGTGGATCTTGGGCTGTGAGGGATTGGCGATATGGGGCGATCCCCGCGTGTGGGGCACGGCCTTTGTCGCCTTGGCCATTGCCATTACTATGGTACAAAGTTACGGCGCGCTGGAGAAATTTCAGACGGTGGTAGTAGGTGTCCTGCTGCTTTCGATCCTGACGGCTGCCGCGGCCGCGAAGCCCGACTGGTTGGCGGTGTTGATAGGTTCCATCGTGCCGAGCATGCCGGCGTATGATCCCTGGCTGATTAGCAAGTATCCGGCGGTGGCGGCGCGCTCGGCTTGGGTGGAGTTGGGCACCTATCTGGGTGCGATCGGCGGCGGCACGCAGGACTATTTCGGCTACATCGGCATGTTGCGGGAGAAGGCTTGGGGCCTGTTGGGCCGCAAAGTGGAGGCTGGCGAGGAAGGCGTGGCCATCGCGCCCGACGATGAAAACATCGCCCGGGGTAGGGGTTGGTTGCGGGGTCCACTGGTGGACTCCGGGGTGTCCTTTGTCTGCGTGGTGATTTTTACCATGGCCTTTGTGGTGCTCGGCGCGGCCGTGCTCCGCCCTCAACACATCGTGCCAGAGGGGATGCAGCTACTGTCGGTGCAGGCCGATTTCCTCACGCTTCTGCATCCAGCCTTGGTCTATTTGTACCAGTTGGGCGTGTTCACTGCGTTTTTTGGCACCATTATGGCTGCGTACGAGCTCTATACGCGCACTACCCACGAGTGCTTGCGGCCCATCGTCCAGCGGGTGCGCGAGGTGCCCGTGGGTCGGTTGCGGCCGTGGGTGGTGGGATACTGCGGTATTGGCGGCGTTGCCATTATGTGGATGGGCGGCAACCCGGTGTCGATTGTGACGCCAGCGGCGATCTTCGGCGGGGTTCTCACCTGCGGGCTGTGGTGCTTGCTAATGGTGTGGACCGACCATCGCTTCTTGCCAGCACCGCTGCGCATGGGGTGGCCTTTGCGGGTGATCAACTTGATCAGCGGCGTCTTCCTCACGGGCTGGGGCCTGCGCGGTGCTTTTGACTTCTTCACGGGATGAAGCGGCTTGCGCGTCTCCGACGACATCTGGGCGCAAGTCGAAGCCGTATTGAACAGCGGTACCCGGCTGGCTTTGGCGACCACTGGCGGGGGCAGCGAACTTATTAGTTGGCTCTTGAATCACCCTGGGGCCTCGCGCGCGATCGTCGAAGCCCAAGTGCCCTATAGCGAGCGAGCGCTAGCGGCGTATTTGGCTTTTGCGGGGCCGCATGGAGCCAACGAACAAACGGCGCGGGATATGGCGGGCCGGGCCTTTATGCGGGCCGCTTCCTTTGCCGAGCCGGGGCAGGGCTGCATCGGCGTGGGCTGTAGTGCGGCCTTGGCGACGAGCAGGTTGCGGCGCGGCGCGGATCGGGGCTGTATCGCGCTGCGCTTGGAGCGTGCCTATTGCTTGTACACTCTGCGTTTTGATAAGGGTGCAGCCGACCGCTTGGAGCAAGAGGAGGTTTTGAGTCGCTTGGCTTTGGAGGCCATAGTGGAGGGCTGCGGCGGCCCGGTCGCCGGTGCATCGCTGCCTGATTACGCACATCTTGCGCGGCGCGAATTGGGGTTGGATGATCCGCTGGGCTTGCTGTTTGCGGGCGAGTTGGACGTCGTCGAAATGCGTCCCGATGGGGTGGTCGCGCCCGAGGTCGAGCGCGGGCAGCGTCTGTTTTTGTCCGGGTCCTTCAACCCACTGCACGAGGGGCACGAGCGGCTTGTGGCCGCGGCGGGACGGCTAAGCGGCCGACAACCGAGTCTGGAGCTGTCCATTGAAAATGTCGATAAGCCGCCCCTGCAAAGGAGTGAGGTCGAGCGGCGCTTGGCGCAGATGCGCGGTTGCTTGCCCGTGGTGATGACGCGGTCGCCGACCTTTTTGCAGAAGGCCCGGCTCTTTGGCGGTTGCCATTTCGCGCTGGGGTACGATACGGCCGTGCGGCTCTTGCAGGGTCAGTACTACGAGGAAGGGGAGCCGGGCGTGGTTGCGGCCCTAGAGGAGTTTGCCGCTGGGGACTGTCGTTTTTGGGTGGCCGGTCGGGTGGATGGAGATGTGTACCGCACTTTAGAGGATATAGATGTACCTGAAGAGTACGCGGACCTTTTCGTGTCAGTGCCTTTTAGAATGGATATAAGTTCTACGGAACTACGCGCTCGGGAGAATTAAGACGATGACCGAAGAGGAATGGGAAGAGCCTGAAGCAGTGGAAGTGCCCATCGATGGCACGCTGGACTTGCAAACGTTCCATCCGCGCGACCTCAAAGAGC
>JAPOYQ010000192.1 GCA_026706505.1 Gemmatimonadota bacterium | reverse complement strand
AAACACCTTCTCGATACAACGTGTCATCAGCATCATGCGCCTGCATAGTCCGTGGCACACAAATTCCTTTGCCTTGTCGTTCCTGAATTCCTTTTGCAGATATTGCGAACACAAATCGTTGCATTTCCCCTGCAGTCCAAGGAACTGATCCTCAAGCACCTGCAGCCCTTCCTCCGAATAACTCATTCTTCGACCTCACTTGCCTTCAGAATCATCGTACCAGTCCGCCCCGACTCCATTCCTGCAGACTGCCTCGCAGCCAAGCCGAGCTCTGACCACTTCCATGACATGGACGAGTTCGCGCGATTCGCCTGCCAGTACTCATTGGCTACCGCCGGAGCGAAGTAATCAATCCCCATTAACCCGACATCGGCAAGAACGCCATCGATCTACGCGACGCAAGACCACGCCGGCATTCGATAACGCTTGGCACGACAGCGTGGTTTCACATTGAGGCACCGCCCGGCCGTCAAGGTCCGAATGCACACCTGTTTCTGAAATACGTCGAAAAGCAAACTCCGTCCGATCGAACGCTGGCGGGCAGCGTGCATAGACGCACGTCTTGGCTGCCTTTGGTTGCTCGGCATGTGATCTCCGTCACCAGTCAGGCAGCCATTGCTGGTGGACTACCTCAACACTATGACCTCTTGACTTGAACCCGATCCTTCAAACCGAGATCGTCCAACACTTGCCGAAGCTCTGCTTCCATATTTCCTACAGACTTAGCATCGATGTTGACTGAGAAATCAATTCGGATATTCAGGTCGTCGCCGGAACGTAGTTTCGGTAGCACTCTTGTGCCGAGCCGATTCCAGACCTCGTGCGGAATCGTCCCAGAGAGCTGAACCACTGACCTGGAAGTAGCGAGCGGGTCGTCTGGACTAGGATCAGCGACTGGTTGAGGTGGTTCCGGTGGCGGTGGGTCCGACGGGGGCACCGTTGACGGCTCCGGCTCGGCAACAAGTTCCTCGGCCCTAGCTTTGGTCAGCAGGAAGACACTCGATTCAAAAGTGACTTCTTCGAGGCCGATCGGCTCGGCATGCCAGATCCGACCGTAGGTCCCATCGGCGTTGTCACCGGATGCAAGGCCGAAGTCACCCTTGGACACGAATTCCGCGGTCTGCCGACGAAGAATCGTGTCTGGATCGCTCAGCCGTGTTAATGATCCGTCGAGAAAGCTCTGTCGTAAACTCGATAGCGGCCAAGCTCCTGTGTCGCGGAAAGCAGGTGGCCAATTTCGCTCGATGTAGCCTGCTCCGACGTTCTCGTTCAGGAGTGCTTCCGATTTCAATGCCCCTACCACTCGGCCGCAGAGCGTCTCAGTCGAACTTGAATGACCGGCACCAAGGTCAATCATTTTCAGCCCGAGCTCTTCACGCCCATCCGAGAGCGCCACGAATCGATAGCCGGCCCACACTTCGTCCTTGGCAGCTGTTTCCGCATCCCGTACCTTGGACTCCACTTCCGCCCGGTCGGTACGATCGAATTCGGTGCCAAGAACCCCTTCGGTGACCTCGCGGGCAACGCGTTGCCAAGCGAGCCACAGCTCAACCTTGTCGCGAAGCTCCCGTCCTGGCTTCTTCGCACACCAGACCAACGAAGCTGGGTAGAGCCGCGGCGAACGTCCGCGCTCCTTCGTCCATCTGGCAATTTGTTCAATAGCCTGATCGCCGTCCTTCCACTCTGCCTCGGGATCGACGATGATCAACGAAAGGCGCGGTGAATCTTGAACTGAGGCGCTGTCTAGCGGAAACGCCACCACGGGAAGCGTGGCACCTCTCCTGAATTCCGCCTCGACAAGTCTTCGCATCGCCGGCCTGATTTCGCCTTCCTCATCGAGCGAAGCTCGCCGGTCGCTCACTACTTTCTTCAAAGTTGCCTGATGGTGGATGCGATAGCCGTCCGTCCCGATCTTGCGAATGAAGAACCCGGAGGCTTCCAAAGCTGACGCCACGTTATCGATGGTAGTGGTCTCGACGTCCGGTTCGCCTAACGCGAAGCGGAGCTCGGGCAAATGAGCCACCTTGTCCACTTGGCCACCGGAGGATTCAAAAAGGATGGTTGCGCCCACACGTTGGTGGATGTCCCGAAGCGCACCTTGCGCGTCCGCGTCCAAAGCCCTCGCGTGCGAAGTTTCCCCGGCAAGGTCAGCCTCAATGGCCGCATCGAGCCGAGGTTCTCCCAGTTGCCCCAAAACCGCAGCGCGAAACTCCGGTACATTTAGCGGTGCTGACCCCAACGTAATCAGGGGCTCTGTTCGCGCTTTGCGAAAGTGCTCTCTGGCCGCCCAAGAGATCCATTGCGCAAGCATGGCGAGTGCCCCTCGGGTCTGTTGAAATTGGGCAAGCGCCCGCCATTTCCTTTGAAAAACGGACAGCGTTGCAGGATGGAATGGGTAGCACGCCTCGAAACGCTGTTTGAGAAACTCCCTCGCTTTGGCTTCCGTCCTCGCAGTGTCGACTGCAAGCCACTCAGCAGGAAGCCGCGCCGTGCGTTCAAAGCACCAGTCCGCATAGGTCTTTGCGACTCTCTTTCGCACCCGCTCTTTCCCAAGGTCTTCAAACAGCCGTCGACGCACGACTTCGCTAATCTCCGCCTCGTCATTGGTAATCAGATCGCGTGCGACGCGGCCGACTACCTTTCTAATCCGCTCCTGCCACTGTTCATCCCAATCGGTCATTTCCACTTGGCTGCGAGGCAAGCTGATAACCGCCGCGGCTCGCGTTGTTCCTGTCACTGCGACACTTAAATTCTGAATGAAAGCGTGGAAGCTCCCGGCCATGTTTCGGTGGCGATTGACGAAATTGAGTACCTCATCGAACAGTAGCAAGACCGGCGAATCGGCGGCAGCGAACATCTTGGCCAAGGCCTCTGTACCGGGTGGCGTCGTTTGCGCGGTGTCACCAAGAGCAGCCACCCCCTGATCGCCGCCCAATTGGCGCGCAAGGTCGATCCATGGAGTTTCCCGACCTTCTGCGGGATCCCACGCGTTTCCAACAAACACACCGATGCGGGCAGATGGAGCGCTCGGCAACCCCGCCGTGTTCAGAAGATCTGTTACGCCGGGGAGGTGAATGGCATCTGAACCTGTCTTGGCCAAATGGTAGAGCGACGTGAGGGTGTGCGTCTTGCCGCCGCCAAACTGAGTGATCAGCGTCAGAACCGGCGCCGTATTCTCGGTCTTGCCAGCAAGTCGGCGAAGCACAATTCCCGCGTGCTCCGTCAGGGCGCGGGTGAAACAGGTTCGCGAGAAGAACTGAGCACTGTCACAGTAGTCTCTGGGTGCGGTCCCAGCGACCACCTGCTCCAGGGCGATGGCAAACTCATCCGGGCTGAATGAACGGCCCTCCCGAACTTCCTGTCGGAGCGTCACGATTCTGTACCACGGTTCCACTGTCTTTCCTCCGACTATGGCCTCCGCATACGGTCAAACAGGTCCAAGGATGACTGTTTGAGGCGTGCAAGATTCGCGTATGCAACTGGAGTGAAGTCCTCGTTCGCCGAGTACATGCGATAGCGAATCCCGTCGGTCACGACCACATCGCATGGAACTCCGAGAGCTTCGACATAACCGACAGCTTGGTTGAGCGCACCTTCGACGCCGGCGCCTAAGCGCTTTGCCTCGATAATGTAGTGGCAATGGCTCGGCACTCTCGGCAGCCTCGAGAACACCGCCACGTCGACATATCGCCACTTCACAGCGATCTTCTCGACCGGCCACCCCAGCGTCCGGAGCAAGGGAAGGACGTAATGCCCGACCATCTCATCTTCCATCGGCCGCTCACCGAAGGCCTTTTCATCCCAGTAGAGTCCCGACAGGTCCATGACCTGGGCAATGAGGTCACGCAACTCGCCGGGCGGTGAATCGAGTGTGGCCTCCTCGATCGGCAGGTCTGGCAAGGCGCGCGTTTGCCAATCTGTAGGCGGTGACTGGACGAAGCGGTTTGCATATCGGCTCACATCCGTGGATTGGACACGTGAGAAGCGGGACGGACTGGCGCCGAACACTTGCTCACCAAAATCGTACGGCTCTGGCAGTGGGCACCAACGGATGCGTCGGGCATGCTGGAGATCCCAGCCGTTCACGTCGTCAAACTGTGGCAGATACTGATAGTCGGACACCACCAAGCCGACCGCTTGGATGGTCGACACGCCCGTGCGGAGAAGAAGCACATCATTTGGGCGAAGGACGGCAGCAAAATGCCGGACGAACCCTCCGTCGAATTCCTCGTCGGACCGTCCGGGGCGCCATCGGCCAGTATCGCCAGGACCGATGAGCGCTACTCCGTATTGCAGGAACTGGTCTACGTAGGATCGATCATTTGGCCCCGCAGATACCTGCCAGACTGCGCATGCGCTACTGGCAGTTGTCATGAGATCATCGTGGCGCGGCCAGCAACATGGCATCAAGAAGTCGCTTTTCCTGGCCGCTGCGCGGGTAGAGCGCGGAAAGCGCGTTGGCGAGCCGCAGGAAGTCGGGGCCACGATCTTGCTCTGCGCTAATCAGCGTCCGCAGGGCGTTGGCGTGGCCGCTCGCCTGCAGCAACATTGCTCCGTGCACACGATCCAGCGTCGTAGCATCGATGGACTGGAGTTCAGCATCACCGTCGAGTATTCGCTTCATTCCCTTGTGTCGTATTCCCAGACTCGGTCGTGAATCCATCTCCGGGAAGAGTGCTGGTTGCACGCCGGCCTCGGGGTTGGTCTCAATCGCTTCCGCTGCAGCAACTGCGCCAGCTTCGCCAAAAAGTTCTCCACCCCGCTCCGCAACTGGTAACAGGCGCACTACACCCTTCTCCAAACCAATTATGCGACCAGTCCAGGCAGTAAGGTCAATCCCCATCGGTTGCGCGAAGCGGCGCACGACATCGAAAGGCAGGCTAAGTCCCTTAGTCGGAGGTTTGGTACCAGCTTCTCCGTCCGTTTCTGTCTGCCCGTCGTGTTCCCATGAACTTTCTGTGCTCTGAAGAGTCCACAGGAACAGCGCCGTCAGGCGGGCGTCCTCCTCCAGCGCGCCCGCGAGGCCATGCTCACTCGGGCCCAGAATTTGCTGGAGCGCCGCTCTACCGACTACTTCCCACACCTTCTCCAAGTATTCAGGCAGATCAACTTCGCGGCCTTCTGCCGTCTCCACCGCGCCGTAGCGGCTGAAGATCTCAAGGGCGGGTCCGATGCACGCAAATACCAAATCAGCACCGCGGATACCTTCGGCTTGGAGACGCTCCATCCAATTCGCAACGCGGACAGGCAGTTCGTGGAGGACATTGGCCCAATCTCCGACCGGAGAGTTGTCAGGCCGGGGGCGACAGATCAGATGGACACTAGTGGCAAGGGCAGCGGAGTCACGAGCGCGCAGGCGCGAGCCCATCTCGGTGGCGATTGGCCATGAACCAGTAATGGTCCAGCCGCCTCGAATCATGCCAGAGAGCAGCGCCTCCCAGCCCTCAGTGGTTTTGTGAGCAAAGACAACTGAGCCCACGCCTTCATCGCGTAGCAGTCGGCGACCCTCGCCGAATGCGCGGGTCATCGTCTCTTCAAACCAAGTGCGGTCCTTGGGCCGTCCATTGACCACCTTTGTCTCGTCTTGCACTACCTCCTCAGTTTTTGGTGAAAGCAGGTCGTGCCGGTTGAACGTGTTACGGAGGACTGGATGGTCAGTCAGCGTGCGCTTGAGCCAGACCAAGAAGAAGTCGGACAAGTCAGCGTAGGGAATCGCGTCATAGTAGGGCGGATCAGTAAACCAGATGCTAGCGGTCTCATCGGGAAGGGGATGATCGCACGCGTCGGCAAGCTGGACCTGAGCATCGCCGGTGCCAGCTCGCCCGATTGCGGCCCTTCCTATGGCCTTCGCTCCCCATTCAATGGCTCCATTGTAGTTGCCGGTGGATTTCGATAAGGGATTAACTTCTGTGAAATCCCAGATCATGGACAACGCTTGTCTACCGTAGGTGTGATTTACCTTTTCCCCAGTGAGATGCCACGAGCAAAGCGTTGAGCCATAGTCGGAACTTCTGTCCATCGCCAAGCCCAAAAAGTCTTTGGCGTCGTTCTTCGTCGCTTTCGTGAGCCGCCCCAGCTCCACCAACGTGACTTTTTGCCGAGCGTTGAACAGGTCCCCCCATTGCAGCATGCCGTAGCGTTGCACGCTGAACGCCCGGCCCGCCCCTGATCCGCCTCCCGTTGGCGTCGGCTCGTCCGGCACCGGGCATAACCCTTTCCTTCCGTTGCGCTTCCATTCGTCCAACAAGTTCGTGACACGCTCCTGCGCCTTTCGCACCGCTGCGTAGTCCGCCTTAGTTGGGAGCCGATAGTGCCTACCCGGCCGTCCAGGCCGCAGCGTCACCACCGCAGTCATCCGTGCTCCACCAACCCGCCGACCCTCAGCGTCGAACACCACGTTCGCACCGCCGCGCTCGCTGGCGATTTGTGCCCGCACCCGTTCCGGTGGTAGCACGGCACCGCAGCAAAGACATGTGGCCCGGGCGCGTGCCACCGTACCAGCTCGGAGGTCGCTTTCCGCTTGCGGCTCGAACACCTCAAATTCGACGCGAGGTGTCTGACCCTCTGGACGTTCCACCCGGTGCCGAAGCGCCCACTTCCGGTTGACCTTCCTACACAACCAAAACGATCGCAGGAGCGGTATTTCCGCGCCGCAGGTCGGCGCCTCGCAGCGTACCGTCCGTGCCCAGAGATAGGCTATCGGGATCGCACCATCTGCGTCCGGCGGGTAAAGATCAGCCAGCTCGTCTTCCGCTGCCGCCTTAATCTCGCCGCCTACATGCCGCAACTCGTCGGCCAGTTTCGACCCGTGGCGCGGAATGTCCTCCAGCATCACCTTGAGGATTAAACAGGCCACCGGATTGAGGTCGCTAGCAAAAGCTTGACAACCAAGCCGTAGTGCTTCCAGAGGAATGGAGCCGCCGCCGGCAAACGGATCGACTACCAGCGGCGCGTCTTCCCCATGCGCCACCTTCACCAAGGCCCGGCCGGCCTCCAGGTACACCCGGTCTGCAGCACGATCCCAATTGGCAAAGTCAGCGATAAACCTCAGGATGATTCTGCGCAAACCGCCATCCGATTTGATCTCTTCTTTCCACCCTCGCGGTCGCCCGAGCATGCCCAGCAGGATTCGCCGTGCCTCCCGTTTGAATTCGACTGGGCAATGGGGGTCGCAGGGATCCGGAAGGAGCAATGCCATCAAGACCGCCCGTGAAGACGCGAGCGGACGGCGCGCCCACCAAAGATGCAGGGTCGACGGATGCCCATGCCTGATCGACTTCTCCCGTACCGCGTGACGCGATACCTCGGCGATCGGGAAGTCGACCTCGGCCAAGCGTTTGCATTCGCGCGGGATCATCGCGTGCTCTTCAGACTCACTCGCTCTTACCCTCACTTGAGCTGCTGCGCCGACCCCGCAGCCGCCTCTTCGTTACTTTCGGTGACTTGGTCCTGCGTAACCTGTGCCGTGCATCCAATGCTTCCCGAGTGCGGTCGATCTCCGACGCAAGAAGTGTTTCATCCGGCAGGGTCGTTCGGTATTCGGCCGCCATCACCTTGTTGGGCAGGCCTTCAAGGGCGTATCGAGCGACCGCTTCGTTTTTCTGGGCACAGAGGATCAGTCCCACGGGCGGGTTTTCGTCCTCCTGTACCCAATGCTCCCGCGCATAGTTGAGATACAGGTGCATCTGACCGGCATCGGCGTGTGTAAGCCGGCCGATCTTCAGATCGATGACCACCAGGCAGCGGAGCCGCCGATGAAAAAACAGCAGATCCACCCGATACCATTCGTCGCCGATGCGCAGGCGTCTCTGCCTGCCCATAAAGCAGAAGTCCCCACCCAGTTCCAGAAGGAAGGTTTCCAATCGTTGTATTAGCGCTTCTTCCAAGTCGCTTTCGGAGTACTCGTCCTTGAGATCGAGGAATTCGAGCACAAAGGGGTCCTTGATCGCTTCCTCAGGCAGGACTGCATCGTCGGGTTTTGGTCTGCGACCGCGTGCCAGCATGGCGGACTTGTTCTTCGAGAGGGCGGTGCGTTCGTAGAACTGAGAGTTGATCTGCCGGTCAAGCTGACGAACAGTCCACCCCCCGCGCAATGCCTCGGCTTCGTAGAATTCCCGGGCTCGCATGCTCTTGACCGCCAGCAGACGAACATAAGCGGACCAAGGTAGTGGAAATCGTGAGGCGGCGTCCGCAAGCAAGCGCTCATCAGACGCCGTCTGCGGAGATTCTCTGACCGCTGATTGGCCAGACGCCGTCTGGCGAATCTCGCGTGAGAGCGTTTCTCTCGATTGGCCAGACAGTGTCTGGCGAATCTCTTCCAACGGGTTGGCCAGATAGAACAAGCGCATATTCTGAATGTTTTGGCGGGAAAACCCCCGTCCAAATCGTTGAGTCAAGTCAACCGAAAGGCGTCCGACGAGCGCCGCACCGTACTCCGCGCGCTTCTCGCCTCCCTGTTCAAACTCCACGATGTACCGCCCGATCAGCCAGTAGGCAGCAGTCATGACAGCGTTTACTGAACGGGCGGCCGAGGATCGCGCGGCATCGACAATACCAACCACGTCGTTAAAGATGGCTCGGTACTGGGTCTCGTCCTCGTGTGGCGTCGCAACCGGTTCCGTCATTCTAGGCACTGCACGTCAAGCAACGGGATCGGGCTTCCGCACATCTGGCAGCGTCATTGCGTTTACGTCTAGCCAGTAGTGCTGGACCTTCGTGACCTCGTGCCAGGGAAAGCGGGCCGGATCCCTGATCGGTTCCCGAAGTTCAGGGGCATCGGCGCAGTGAGTCACCACATAAAGCCAAAAGCAGTCGGGACGGTCCTCGGCGACGCGGCGCTCGTTCGGGGTGAGCAGGATGCTGCCGGTGGCC
>JAPOYQ010000639.1:8386-8875 GCA_026706505.1 Gemmatimonadota bacterium | reverse complement strand
CCTCGATATCGCCGAGTTGGAAGGACAGATTGCGGATGCGGAATCGGCGCTGGAAGTTTGGCGAGCCCAACGGGAGAGCTGGTACTCCAAAGAAAAAATCCACGGTGAGAAAGCGGTACATCTCGCCCAAGAACTCGAGAATATGCTCCAAGGAAAGTGACGGTACCCCCACGTGTCATTGAGAATTGTAGCTGTGATATGGTTGCTCGCGCTGAGTCCCCCGTGCCTAGTTTTCGCCGATTCATCGCTGCGGATCAAGCCCTTTTTTGACTTTCGCTACCAGTACGAAGACAATGTCTTGCAGGTGCCGAAGGACTTGGGCGAACAACGGGATTTTGCCGCGTATATATGGGCAGGGGTCCATGTCAGGGCCGCGCTTGATCCTCGTACGCGCATCGCCGTACGCTATGAGATGGCACCGCGTCGCTTTGCCGACGTAACCGAGAAGAATCGCTACGATCACCTGTTGTCAGGTCTTTGGCACCGCCG